>JAZDKE010000012.1:0-8532 GCA_043803245.1 Chloroflexota bacterium | reverse complement strand
CAGATTGCCCATATCTTTTTTACTTACCCCGTTAGCGTTTAATACCCCATTAAACGCACGCTGAACGGATACGGTCCTGCTTAACAGAGACACCTGAGTATAACTATTTGAGTCTGCCGTCGACTAAACCGGTTTGCTGATACGGGTAACGTCCGCGATAATTTCAGTAAATGGTAAGCGCATTTTATTCAGCTTTTGAAACAGCTCAGGTCGCTCTTTCTCTGCGGTGGGCATCGCCTTTCTAAGAGCTCTTCCCATGTTCTTGGCCATCGTATAGGGATTAAAACAGGCGGGGAGGGGTTCCCTGACCAAGCCGAAAAGATAATCTATTAATTCGGGCTCGGTCAGAATAAAGGGAAGAGCCCAGACTTTCATGTAAGCATCAGAGCTATAATAGTCGGCGTATGCCTTTTTCCACCAATCAATATAACTTGAGGTGGCGGTGACTTCTAATCCCAGTTTTTCCTCCTGGAGAGCGAGAGAGACGGCATGCCCTGACTTCCAGCCGCTGATAATGGCCCCGGTTATCTCTAATTCTTGCGTTGCCCCGACATCGCCGGTGATTAAAACCGGGCCTTTGCCGGGCTCATCGATGTGACTGTAGCAATTTGCGTTAGCGGAAAATGTTTTTAATATCCGGGTGTTCTTAAACCAGGGGGCACAGAATGCCTCTTTCATAAAGTAATCAGCGGCCGCTTTGAGGTCTACCTCAGGGTGCAGGGTGGCTACTATGAAAATATATTCCCCGGTAATAGCCCTCTGGTGTACGAACATCTGGGCAGGGCCCTCTTTAACAAAGCCAGTTACGTTAACACACGCCTCAGGCTCCGGCAAAGCCACACCCGTCATATGATAGGCAATGCCTCGGAACTGGCAGTAATAGGTGCGATTTTCATTGAACCCCATGATTTTGGCTATTCGCGAGTTTATGCCATCAGCCGCAATGAGATACCTGCCAAAAAAGCTCTGGCCGCTTCCCCCAACCGTTACGCCGTCACCGGTGGTAGTAACCTTGTCCACGTTTATCCCGGGAAAAACTTCAACGCTGCAGGCTCTGGCCTCTTCCAGCAGACATCGTAACAGTATCTCCTTATCCAAAATAGCGGTAACCTTACCATCGCTCCCCTTCCTCTTCTGTTGTTCGACCACGCCCATTTCTATCAGGTTACCATTAGGAGAGTAGAGATGGCTGGCGTACAAATCTCTCCAGGGGCCGTCATACTTGACCGAAAAGCCATGGGCAGGGAAACAAAGACGTTTGTCCCTGACGTTGCATATGTAAAGTTCGTGGTGTAAATACTCGTTTGCCGAATCCAGGGTTGCGCCACACGCCCGGTCCATTAATGTAAGGTCTTGTTTCCTCTCCAGCAGAGCCACCTTAAACCCATTCTCTCCCGCTGTTTTAGCCGCTACCAACCCTGCCGGCCCGGCACCAACCACCATAACATCGTATTTTTTAACCACAGTTACCTCCCCTTATTAATCGGGGATTATATACTTGACAAAGGGTTACACTCCTAAATCTAATCAAGGCTGAGAACCTTCCTTATCAAGAGTTGATTTCCCAGACTGCCTAAGAGCTTCTTTCCATAGTTCATGTGCTAAAATTCTAGCTCTTACTACAAACATAATCCTTGACCGAAAATAATATTGAGTTAGCGAATCATCAAGTATTACTGGTTCAATAAGCTCAATAGACTCGAAGGTGTTGGACTCGCCAATGAAATCCCATTCTATGCCGAAACGTGCCAATTCGATACTCAGTTGCGACCCAAGTCTCTGCCATTCAACCTCAGACAACATTGTTTTCTCTGACCGCATCGTAAATTTAGTTATTAACACAATTATTGATGGTTGCGGCTTCTCTCTTACTACTGCAATATGGATGTCTTTATATTGCACTTCATAAGCAAACATGGTCTCGCTCTGCAATGGTTGTGGTTGCACACTCCACGCTGGCACATCTACCCAGTTACGGATTTCCGATTGGAGTTCCTTAGGCGATAACTCTGTTAACCCTCGTTTGCTTTTGGTAACTGTAAGCTGTTTGACGACGTAGAATGTTAGTGCTACAACGATGAGGATGACAGGTATAGTGAGAGGCGCAAAGGGTGAGTCAAACCAACCTTTAGCCCATGCCCATACTGTGGTTAGCATGGTTCCCACCACCATCCAAAATTGCGGACTCGAAGAAATAACTTGAATAATTGCCCAGACTTTGCTTTTGTTCTTTTCCATGCCCCTATTCTACCACCACCTCTGCCACTTTCAAACCCTGAGTCAAGTATATAATTCCGCTCCCTTTGAACACCTCATATGTTTTGCGCCCGTTTGACGGCAACCGGCCAGTCTGATTAGAATAGACTTATCATGTTCGAACATCTCAGCGAGCGACTTGGCCAGATTTTCAGCCGTCTTGGCCGACACGGCAAGCTCACCACCAAAGACCTCGAGGAAGCCCTGCGCGAGGTGCGCCTGGCGCTTTTAGAAGCCGACGTCAACTTCAAGGTGGTCAAGGACTTCACCGCCCGGGTGAGCGAGCGGGCGCTGAGCGCCGAGGTGCTGCAGAGCCTCACACCGGCCCAGCAGATTATCAAAATCGTTAATGATGAGCTGATAACCACCCTGGGAACAACGCCCGGCCCGCTGGCCGCCGCCCCCCATCCGCCTTCGGTGGTCATGCTGGTGGGGCTTCAGGGCTCGGGCAAGACCACCACTGCCGCCAAGCTCGCCCTGAACCTGAAAAAAGCGGGGCAGCGACCGCTGCTGGTGGCCGCCGATAACCGCCGCCCGGCCGCTATCGAGCAACTGGTGGCGCTAGCCGGCCCGCTCGGCATTCCCGTCTACCGTGAGACCCCTGACTCACGGCCACAGGACATCTGCACCCGCGCCCTGGCCCAGGCCAAAAAAGAGGCCGCGAACTGGGTCGTGGTTGATACTGCCGGCCGTATGCAGGTGGACGAAGCCCTGATGGCCGAGCTGGAAGAAGTCAAAAAAATCCTCTTGCCGGACGAAATCATGCTGGTAGCCGACGCCATGACCGGGCAGGAGGCGGTGCGCATCGCCGGGGAGTTCCACGCAAGGCTCAACCTGACCGGCCTGATTTTATCCAAGATGGACGGCGATGCCCGCGGTGGCGCCGCCCTCTCCATCCGCTGGGCAAGCGGCGTGCCCATCCGGTACATCGGCACCGGCGAAAAGCCCGATGCCCTGGAAATCTTTCAACCGGAACGGCTGGCCTCCCGCATCCTGGGCATGGGCGATATGCTCACCCTGATTGAAAAAGCGGAGCAGACTTTCAGCCAGGAACAGGCCCGGGAGCTTGAGAAAAAGGTAAAAACCGCCCGCTTCGGCCTCGATGATTTTCTGGTCCAGATGCGTCAGATGAAGAAAATGGGGCCCTTAAACCAGCTCCTTGAGATGATTCCGGGCATGTCCCGGGTGGCGAATAAATTGCCTGACGGCGAGAAGGAGCTGAAAAAGGTGGAGGCCATCATCCTCTCGATGACGCCCGAGGAAAGGCAGTCCCCCAACATCATCGACGGCAGCCGCCGCCGCCGCATCGCCCGGGGCAGCGGGACAACCCCGCAGGACATCAACCAGCTCTTAAACCGCTTCAAACAGATGCAGAAGCTGTTGAAAATGACCGCCGGTGGTAAGATGCCACGGAACTTAAGCCAGTTCTATTCCAGGTAGTCCCTGAGCTTGCGGCTGCGGCTGGGGTGTCGCAGCTTGCGCAGCACCTTGGCCTCAATCTGGCGAATCCGCTCCCGGGTTACGTTGAACTCCCGGCCCACCTCTTCCAGGGTGCGGCTGCGCCCATCTTCCAGGCCGAACCTGAGCTGGAGGACACGCTGCTCGCGCGGCGTGAGACTCGAAAGGACTTCGTCAATCTGCTCCTTGAGCAACTGCTTGGAGGCGGCGTCAACCGGCGGCAGGGCGTTGCGGTCCTCGATGAAATCACCCAGGCGGCTATCTTCCTCTTCCCCGATGGGCGATTCAAGCGAAATTGGTAACTGCGAGACCTTGGCGATTTCCCGCACCTTGTCCGGCGACATTTCTAGCTCCTGACCGATTTCCAGGGGCGTAGGCTCGCGGCCGTATTCCTGCGCCAGGCGGCGGCTCACCCGGAGCAGCTTGTTTATCGTCTCGACCATATGCACCGGGATACGGATGGTGCGGGCCTGGTCGGCGATTGCCCGGGTGATGGCCTGGCGTATCCACCAGGTAGCATAGGTGCTGAACTTGTAACCCCGGTGGTAGTCGAACTTCTCCACCGCCCTGATGAGACCGATGTTGCCTTCCTGAATAAGGTCGAGGAGGGACATGCCGCGCCCGACGTGTTTTTTAGCAACGCTCACCACCAGGCGCAGGTTGGCCTCGGTAAGATGTTTCTGAGCCAGTTCCGCCTGCCGGGTTACGTGGTCAATAAATGAGGCAAACTTGTCCTCGTGCTTCTGCGCCTTGGCGATGAACGCCGGGTCTTCCGCCAGTTCCGCGATTTTCCGTAGCGCTACATCCTCACCGATAATCTCACGAAGTTCCCGGGGAATCAGGCAGATGACCGGCGCCACGGTGACAATCATCTGTTCTACCTCGGTTAGGGTCTTGCCAGTCTCGGCGGCGACCGCCGCCAAAAGCGTCTGGTTCGTCTCCCCGCTCAGGCTTTTCCTCAGTTCGGGGGACAGCGCCAGCCGGACAAAGCTGCTGCTATCAGTCAGACCGAGGTGCTTGGTAAAAATTTCAATGAAATCGGCCTCTTTGCCAACTCGCTTGAGCACGCTAATCAGTATTTCCGTGGCCGTAGGCTGGCGCCCTAATCTCTTTAGCCGGAATTTCCTGATGGCACTGATGCGCCGGCCCAGTTCCATTTTCTGCGCGAGCAGCTTCTCGTCCGTCCCCGTTAGAAGCGGGACACGGCCAATTTCGTGGAGGTACATGCGAATCGGGTCATCGGTGGCTTCATCACCGGAAACACCCTCGAGGCCGGCATCTAAACCAAAGCCCGGAGCCTCATGGTCAACCTCTTCCTCCAGGTCTTCGGCCCGCTGTATGACCAGTCCCTCTTCGTTACTCACTTCTTCCGCGGGGTATTCGACTGGTTCCCGTTCATCTTCTATGGCCATCGTGCGCCTCCTTGCCCCGGCTTCTGCGCCGCGACTGGACTTCTAGCAGTTGCCGGTTGATTGCCAGGTCTTCTGGGGTTCCTTCCGCGCCCGGCTCCTGCGCCAGTACCTGCCCTCTCCGGGCTTTTACCCGCTTGAGATATTCTTCCCGCAGCCTCAAGGCACATTCCTTAAACTTACCCTCGGCAGCGCCGGTTTTGACACTGGCGGCAGCCAGGTGATCCAGATAATCGTGCAGCGTTTCGTCCAGACTCTCCCGCAGCTCGGGCAGACTTTTTGACCGCTGTAAAGCGTCGAAAATCTCCCGGTGGCGCGTGTCCTCGAAATACTCCCTCTCCAGGCCATTAAAGCCAGCCATCAAATCGGGATACTTTAGTAGCAGGGTGAGACAGTATTCTTCGAGCGGACTGGATAGTGCCTTTTTTAAGTCCCGGTCCACCGCCGGTGCCGGGGCGCGCTGCGGCCCGGGATGAGGTTTAATCCGGCTGAGAGCACCTTCTAATTTATTATAGCTTGTTTTCGTTAGCAACGCCAGCTTCGTTAAATAATGGTCGAAGCGGGTATCATTCTTCATTTCAGCGACCAGTGGCAGCAACCTGGTAGCGGCATCAGTTTTGCCCTGCGGGGTACTCAAGTCCAGACTTGCGGTCATCATATCGAAGGCGTAGTCCATCACCGGCACGGCGGCTTTTAAGCTCGCCTCAAAAACGCCGGCGTCCCGCCGGATTACTTCGTCGGGGTCTTCGCCCGCCGGCAGGATGCTCACCCTGACCTCCGCCCCGAGGCGGTTTTCGTAACCGACGGCGCGCTGTATCCCGTCCTTGCCCGGGCCAACGGCATCAATGTCTTTTACTTCTTTACCGAGGCCATCAACCGAGGTATCTTCTTCATCAAGGCGCTTTTTGTAGTCTAAACCACGCAGCATCGCTTTTTCGCCAGCAACATCGGGATCGAGTGCCAAAATTAAATTACGGCTCAGCTTCTTAATGATATCGAGCTGGCCTTCGGTGAGCGAAGTCCCCATGGGCGCGATGACGTTAGCAAAACCGTACTGGTGGGCGATAATGACATCCAGGTAGCCCTCGACCAGCACGACGCTGTCGCGCTGTCGCGCCGCCTCGCGGGCCAGATTAACCCCGTAAAGGCTGCGGGACTTATCGAATAACGGTGTCTGGGGAGAGTTCAAATATTTTGGCTGGGAATCGTCCAGCACCCGGCCCCCGAAACCGGTGACCCTGCCCGGTTCATCGAAAATGGGGAAGATTAATCGGTTGCGGAAACGGTCATGCGTTCCGCCATCGTCATCCTTGATGACCAGGCCGGCCCCAACCAGCTCACTCTCCAGATAGCCCAGTTCCAGCAGATTACGTTTCAAAGCCTCTCGGCTGCCCGGGGAAAAGCCGAGCTGAAAATCACTCACCGATTTCTGGCTAACACCCCGCTGTTCCAGGTACCTGCGCGCGGTAGCCGCCGCCGGTAAACCAAGCGTCTCGTGGAAGTACTGGGCAGCCGCCCGGTTTACCTGGTATAACCTGGCCAGCTTTTCCTTCTCTTCCGGCCGCCCCTCCGACCGGGTATGGAGAGTAACTCCCGCCCGTGCCGCAAGCAGCCGGAGGGCGTCCCCGAAACCGATGCCATCCTTTTTCATTACGAAGGAAAAGACGTCCCCACCGGTATTGCAAGCACCGAAGCAGTGCCAGCTCTGACGGTCGGGAAAAACAAAAAAAGAGGGCGTCTTCTCCTTGTGGAAGGGACACAGCCCCTTGAAACTGCGCCCCGACTTGCTCAAAGCGAGGTGCTGGCCGACCACCTCAACGATATCGGTACGCTGCTTTATTTCCTCGATGTCACTCATCGTAACCCGCCCACCATTTTATAGGTAACGTCTAGAGCAGTTCGCGCATAAGCGTATCCGTAATCGAATCCATGATTATGCGTTAATACTTACGTCTTTTATTATACCGACTAAACCGGAATTTCGCCCGCCAATTTAAGCGCGTACTGGTCGGTCATGCCGGAGACGTAGTCCACTACCCGCCGTGCCACTTCATCCGGGCCGGAGCGGTATTCCAGAGGCAAACAGCCCTCGTTCTCATTGTAATAGCGATAGAGCTTGCGAACAACTTTCCGGGCCATGGCCACTTCCCGCTGCGCGGAGCGCAGGTTATAGACCCGCTCAAAAAGGAATTCCCGCAGCTCGCGGGTGGCCCGCGCAATCTCAGGGCTCATAAGTATCCTGGGGTTCGCCTCCCTGCCGGTCTCGCCTCTTACCGCCCAGGAACACTGGATGATGTCCCCCACCATGGTGCGGATTCGCTCCGAGCGCGAGTAACCCGTAACCCTGGTTGCCGTGGGCGGCAAATCATGCCCGGTTATAACCGCAGCCCTTAAAGCATCATCAATATCGTGATTAATGTAGGCCACCATATCAGCCAGCCGGACAACTTCACCCTCCAGAGTGCCCATCGGCTCCCAACCTTCACCCAGAATCTCGCCCCTCGCCTTGGAATGATGGACAATGCCGTCCCGCACTTCCCAGGTGAGATTAAGCCCCTGGCCATTATTTTCCAGCAGGTCAACCACCCGGAGGCTCTGCTCGTTATGCCGAAAACCCTCGCGGTAAAGCTCGTTCAGCACTTCCTCACCCACGTGACCGAAGGGCGTGTGCCCCAGGTCATGGCCGAGAGCGATGGCCTCAGTTAAGTCCTCATTTAATGAAAGCGCCCGGCTGATGGTCCGTGCCACCTGGGCGACCTCCAGAGTGTGCGTGAGACGGGTCACGTAATGGTCATCAAGCGGCGTGATAAAGACCTGGGTCTTGTGCTTGAGCCGGCGGAAAGAATTGGCGTGCAAAACGCGGTCCCGGTCCCGGGCAAAAGCGGTGCGGATGGAGCAGGGCTCTTCCGCTTTGAGCCTGCCTTTTGAGAGGCGGCTCCTTGAGGCAAACGGTGAAAGAGACTCCTCCTTACGTTCCGTTAGCTCGCGTACATTAACCATCCAGACACACTCTTGGCCACCACCGGCCATATCTGAACCGGATAATATGACTGGCCTCTGGGGTATTCGGTAGAATTAGTTGATAATCACCTTGGGATAGCGGCGGTGACGTTCTTTTCCAACCATCACCCCTCATACCAGGTTCGGTTATTATACCATGACTGTCCCACCAACCATATTCGGGAAACGGCGAAGTGACAACACAAGCCAGAGATTGCGCTGGTAGATAGGATTTGCTAAACTAATGGGCGTGGGCCGTTAGCTCAGCTGGTAGAGCACCTGACTTTTAATCAAGTGCAGTAAAACGGCCCACCTTAACAAGCCTATCCGCGGGCCGTTAGCTCAGTTGGTAGAGCAGCTGACTTTTAATCAGCGGGTCGCAGGTTCGAGTCCTGCACGGCTCACCACC
>JAZDKE010000011.1:0-60064 GCA_043803245.1 Chloroflexota bacterium | reverse complement strand
GGGGGACCTCTTCGACGTGGTCCTGGCCGACGTGCCGGCGCGCCGCGGGCTGGTGGCCGGCGCGTACCGGCTGTTCGCGCCCGAGAGTTCAGGCAGGATCGCGATCCGGATCGTGGACGTGCTCGGCAGGGAGCTGACCGTGGCCCGGGAGCCCTGACTGGCCCGTCCGGCCTTGCGCTTTTGCGGATGCACGCATAAGCCCGGTCCATGAACCCCACACCCCGCCCGCTCGCCGCCCGCTTCAAGGCCCTCTCCGAGCCTTCGAGGCTGGACATCCTCGCCCTGCTCCTCCACCACGGGGAGATGTGCGTCTGCGACGTCGAGGCGGTGCTGGGGATCTCGCAGTCCCGCGCCTCGCGCCACCTCACCCTCCTGGCCCAGGCGGGCTTCGTCGAGGGCCAGCGCGCCGGGATGTGGGTCCACTACCGCGTGGTGCCCGCGCCCGATCCGTTGGTCGCCAGCTTGATCGGCGTCCTCGCGGCGACGTTTCCACCCGAGCGGCTGGCCGACATCTCGGCCCGGCTGTCCGCGGTGCGGGAGGCCAAGGCCCAGTCGCCCGCCTGTCTCTCTCCCTTCCAGCGTTCCGAAGAACCAGCATGAGCCAGCAAGGCGTCGCCGCGCGACTCTCCTTCCTCGACCGCTACCTCACCCTGTGGATCTTCATCGCCATGGGCATCGGCGTGGGCACGGGCTGGGCCGTCCCCGGCGTCGTCCCCTTCCTGGAGCGCTTCTCGGTCGGCACCACCTCCATCCCCATCGCGGTCGGCCTCATCCTGATGATGTACCCGCCGCTGGCCAAGGTGAGGTACGAGGAGATGGGGCGCGTCTTCCGCGACTGGCGCGTGCTGGGATTGTCGCTGGTGCAGAACTGGGTCATCGGGCCTATCCTGATGTTCCTGCTGGCTATCCTGTTTCTCGGCTTCATCTGGCCGCACCCTGACTACATGGTCGGGCTGATACTAATCGGTCTGGCGCGCTGCATCGCCATGGTCATCGTCTGGAACGAGCTGGCCAGGGGTGACCGGGAATACGCCGCGGGACTGGTCGCCTTCAACTCGGTCTTCCAGATAGTCTTCTACAGCGTCTACGCTTACGTTTTTATCACGGTGCTGCCCCGGTGGTTCGGGCTGGAAGGCTCGGTGGTCGAGATTACCCTGGGAGAGATTGCCAGAAGCGTCTTCATCTACCTGGGCATACCCTTCTTCGGCGGTATCATTACCCGTTTCGTCCTCATTAAGGCTAAAGGCCGAGCGTGGTACGAGGGGAAATTTATCCCAAAGATTAGCCCGATTACGCTGGCCGCCCTGCTCTTCACCATCGTGGTCATGTTCTCGCTTAAAGGCGGGGTCATCGTGGCGCTGCCGCTGGACGTGCTGCGCATCGCGGTGCCGCTGCACATCTACTTCGTGCTGATGTTCCTGGTCTCATTCTACCTGGGTAAAAAGATTGGGGCGGACTACTCGAAGACCACCAGTATCGCCTTCACCGCCGCGAGCAACAACTTCGAGCTGGCCATCGCCGTGGCCGTGGCGGTATTCGGCATCGGTTCCGGGCAGGCTTTTGCCGCCGTCATCGGCCCGATGGTGGAGGTGCCGGTGCTCATCAGCCTGGTAAGCGTGGCGCTCCGTTTCCAGCGCCGGTACTTCCCCCCGCACGACCAGCCAGCGTAAACCGGCGGGATTGTGCTATGATAATAGCCAGAACCGCCTGATATCGGCCCAGGTTGCCACTTGAGGTGACAGGAGGCTAAAGTGAAACTGGTCGTGGGGATTTCCGGCGCGAGCGGCGCCATCTACGGCATCAGGCTGCTCCAGGTGCTGAAAGAGACTACCGGCATTGAGACTCACCTGGTCATCAGCGAAGCTGCGGCCACCACCATCAAGGTGGAGACCGACTGGACGCGCCGCCGGATAGAGGCCCTGGCCACCTTTCACTATCGGAACGAGGATATCGCCGCCCGGCTCTCGAGCGGCTCGTTTGCCACCGACGGCATGGTGATTATTCCCTGCAGCATCAAGACGCTTTCCGCGGTGGCGAACTCTTACGGCCACAACCTGATGGCGCGGGCGGCGGACGTGACCCTGAAAGAAAGGCGAAAACTGGTGCTCGTGGTGCGGGAAACTCCCCTCCACCTGGGTCATCTGCGGGCCATGACACAGGTCGCGGAAATCGGCGCGGTTGTCCTGCCGCCGATGCCGGCTTTCTACCATCATCCCAGGACCATCGGCGACATCGTTGACCAGACGGTGGGCAAAGTCCTGGAACAGTTCGGCATCGCGCACCAGTGCTACCGGCGCTGGGAGGGCGGCGAGGCCGGACCCGCCTAGCGTGGCCGCCGGTTACTTAGCCCTATACCGCTCCGGCGAATTAAAGCGCCGCCTGGAACGGCTCGAGGCCCGTCTCGGTGCCTGCGACCTCTGCCCGCGGGAGTGCGGGACTAACCGGTTAATGGGCGAGCCTGGCTTCTGCCGGGCGGGTTATTTGCCCTCGGTGGCGGTAACTTGTGCCCATTTTGGCGAAGAACCGGCGCTTTCCGGCACCAAAGGTTCGGGTACGGTCTTTTTCTCGGGCTGCAACATGCGGTGCCTCTACTGCCAGAACCACCAGATAAGCCAGGGCCGGGTAGCTTTGAAAACCGGCGAGATGGACTTTGACGCTCTGGCGGAGAAGCTGCTCCGGCTCCAGGCAGAAGGCTGCCACAACATCAATTTCGTCTCGCCCTCGCACTTTGTGCCCCAAATGGTGCGGGCGGTGCTCAAAGCGGTGCCCCTGGGGCTGAAGCTGCCGCTGGTCTATAACAGCGGTGGTTACGACTCGGTGGCTACCCTTAAAGAGCTTCGGGGCGTCATCGACATCTATCTCCCCGATTTAAGATACGCCGACGAAAGCCGGGCGCGGAAATTATCGCGAGCGCCGGACTACCCCGCCCGGGCGCACGCCGCCATCCAGGAGATGTTCCGCCAGGTGGGGGAACTGAAAGTTGATGGGAACGGCCTCGCCGAGCGCGGTCTGGTAGTGCGCCACCTGGTCCTGCCTAACGGCCTGGCCGGCAGCCGAAAGTCGCTTGAGTGGCTCGCGCGGGAGGTCTCGCCATCCGTTACGGTGAGTCTCATGTCGCAGTACCGGCCGGCGCACCGCGCCCCCAGACACCCCCTGCTTTCGAGGCAGATTTCATATGAGGAATACCGCGAGGCCGCCGGTCTCCTGGAAGAATTCGGTATCACCAATGGCTGGGTGCAGGCGATGGACTCGGCGGAGAGCTACTTGCCCGACTTCGAGCGGGAAGGCTCGCCCTTCGTACCGGACTAGGTACCGGGGCTAGCCCTGCCGCTTGCGCTTGGTGAAGCCGAAGCGGACTTTTTTGCCGTTGGCGTGGGACTTTTTGTTGACGCTGGCGATGAAGGTCGCCAGGTCGGGGAGCTTGGGCTCTACTTTCTTCTTAACGGGCATATTTTTCTTTCTCTCTGGGGCTGACATACCCGACCATTATAGCAAAGCGCGGGCGGGAGGGCAAACGGGGGCAGCGGGTCAGCCGTAGCCACTTTCCTTAACTCGGTGCTATAATGCTTAAGCTATGGAAGATTTGAAAGCGGTCACCGTTTATACCGATGGCGCTTGCCTGGGCAACCCCGGCCCGGGGGGCTACGCCGCGCTTATTCTGGCTAACGGCCAGCGCCGGGAGCTAAAAGGCAACTTCAAGGAGACCACCAACAACCGCATGGAGATGATGGCGGCCATCGCCGCCCTTGAGTCGCTCGGAGAAAGGTGCCGGGTGGTGCTCCACAGCGATTCGTCTTACCTGGTGAATGCTATGACCAAAGGCTGGGCGCTGCGCTGGCAGCGGATGGGGTGGCGGCGCAACAAGAATGAACCCGCCCGTAACGCCGACCTCTGGGCGAGGTTGCTTGGCATTTGCCAGCGACACCAGGTGGACTTCCTCTGGGTGAAGGGCCACGACAGCAGCGCCGAAAACCTCCGCTGTGACCAGCTCGCCAATGAGGCCGCCCGAGTGCCTGACCGGCCCGGGGACGAGGGGTACCGTCGGCCGCCGGCGAAATTCCGACTCTTTTAAGTGCCGTTATTTGATTAGCGGGTAGCTCTTTTGGATAGCAAAAGCCTCGAAATACTGGAATTCCCCAAGGTGCGCGAGATATTGGCCGGCTTTACCGACTTTGCCGCCAGCCGCGAGCTGGCGCTTGGCCTGGAGCCTTCCCCGGACCCGGCCATGGTCACTCGCGGGCTGGGACAGTCGGCTGAGGCCCGCCGCCTGCTTGCTCAGGAAGCCGGCTTTGCCCTGGGCGGCGCCAGCGACGTCCGCGAGGCCGCCGGGATAGCGGCCAGGGGCAAGGTGCTTGAGCCCCAGACCCTGCTCGCCGTCCAGCAGACCATGGCCATCACCCGCCGCCTGCGTGACGGCCTCCAGAAGCGGGCGGACAGCTTCCCCCTTCTCTGGGATTTAGGCCGGGATATCGTGGTTTTAGCCCATCTTGAAGCGCGTATCGCCGGCACTATCGGCGTTACCGGCGAGGTGCTGGATTCGGCCTCGCCGGAGCTGTCCCGCCTGCGCCGCAAGCTCATCGAACAGCGCGAAAGGCTACACCGCCGCCTGGATACCATCATCAGGTCGAGCCGCAGCCAGCGCTTTCTTCAGGAGGCGGTTATTACCGAGCGCGAGGGGCGTTACGTGGTGCCCATCAGGGCGGAGCTGAAAAAGGAGTTCCGGGGCATCGTCCATGACGTCTCCAACACCGGCGCCACGGTTTTTATCGAGCCTCTGGCCACCGTCGAGCTGGGCAACGAGCTGCGGGAGCTGGCGGTTGCCGAAAAACGGGAAGTTGATAGGGTTCTGGGGGCCTTGAGCGCCGAGGTCGGCGCCAGTGCTGCCGAGATATCGAGGAACGTTGCTCGCCTCGCGGCGGTTGACCTGGCCCTGGCCAAGGCCAGGTTTGCCGCCCGGTTCAAAGCTGAGGAGGCCGCCATCACCGATTTTGGCGGGCAACCGGATGGTGCCGCCCTCAGGCTGGTTAGCGCCCGGCACCCCTTGCTCAGAGATAAGGCGGTGCCCCTCTCGGTGGAGATTGGACGCGACTTTTCCGCCCTGGTTATTACTGGCCCCAATACCGGCGGCAAGACCGTGGCCTTGAAGACCGTCGGTTTGATGGCACTGATGACCCTGGCCGGCCTGCCCATCCCGGCGGCCAGCGGGAGCGTCATCCCGGTCTTCGACGGGGTCTTCGCCGACATCGGGGACGAGCAGAGCATCGAGAGCACGCTCTCCACCTTCAGCTGGCACCTCGGCAATTTGATTCGAATCATTGCAAACTCGACCGCCGGGAGCCTGGTGCTCCTTGACGAGCTGGGCGCCAGCACCGACCCCGAAGAAGGGGCTGCCCTTGCCCGGGCGATATTGCTTCATTTTCTTACGCGCCGTACCCTCGTCATGGCCACCTCGCATTTTAACGAGCTTAAGGCCTTCGCCCACCGGACGCCGGGCCTTCAGAATGCGTCCCTGGACTTTGACCCGGTGACCCTGGCGCCGACCTATCACCTTACGGTGGGCATCCCCGGCGGCTCAAACGCCCTGGTCACCGCCGTCCGCCTGGGCTTACCGGAGCCAATCGTGGCGGCGGCGCGCGGCATGATGGGCCAGGGCAGCCAGGACATGGCAGCACTGCTCGCCGATTTAAACCGGGAAAAGCAGCGGCTGGAAACGCTGCGCCGTGACCTGGAGAGCGGGGAGAAAAAAGCGCAGGACTTAACCAGGGAGATGGAAATAGCCCGGCAGAGTCTTAAGGAGCGCGAAGCGGCGATTTTGGGCGGGACCAGGGACCGCGTGGTCGCCGAGGCAGCCGAGCTTCAGAGGCTCATCCGTCAGGCTGCCTCCGGGTTAAAGAAGGCAAAATCGGAACAGGGTATCGCACAGGCGCGGGAAGCCCTGGCCTCGGTGCGGGGAAAGCTCAGGCCGCCGGCGAGGTCGGTTGCCCGTGAAAGTCCGCCCGCCGGTGAAGCGTCGGAAGTCAGGGTCGGTGACCGTGTCTGGCTGGGTGGCATCGGTCTTGAGGCCACGGTCCTGTCCATTGACCAAAAAAATCGCCAGGTCGAAGTCCAGGCGGGGGTCACCAGGGTGAGGGTGGGCATGGACGGTGTCATCAGGGTGGCAGCCGGGGCACCGGTTCCCACACTGCCGGCACCGGTGAGGGCTCGCCTCAGCTTAAAGCCGGTGTCCCTGGAGCTTGACCTGCGCGGCAAGCGGGCTGATGAGGTGCCCCCGGCGGTAGACGCCTACCTTAACGATGCCTGCCTGGCGGACTTGAACGAGGTGCGTATCATTCATGGCATCGGCACCGGCGTGGTGCGCCAGATTGTCCGCGATTTGCTCGCATCCCACCCTCTGGTCGATTCCTTCCGGCCCGGAGGTCGGGGTGAGGGTGGGGACGGAGCGACGGTAGTCAGTCTGAAATAGACCTGAATTTGCCGCCATTTCGGATTTGCGGTAGTAGTCAATGTCGTCAATGTTAGTTATGAGCGAAAACCGGTTGAAAAGAAGGCAGATTCTCGACCTGCTCGGTGAGCTTGAGGCTGCCAGCGGTGAGGCCGGGTCGCTTTATCTGCCGCCGGATAGCCCCGCCGGGGAAATAGCCGAGCTGGCATCGAAAGTGCTGGGACCGGAGCCGGTAACGCTCGATTTGGCGCGCGTTTTGAGCTCTCGCACCGGCGCCGTCCTTTTCTGGGGGGAGTCTTACCGCCTGGTGGTGCTGCCGCCTTTTCCCATCAAGGGAAAAACAATTTTCGCGGGTTACTTTGTTGCGCCGCTGCGGACGATGCTCGAAGCCGAGTTCACCATCGGCCTGGTGCTGCTGCGTCTGGGCGCTTATGCGGTGGGCGTCTTCCAGGGGGAGAAGCTGGTGGCGAGCAAGGTGGGTACCGGCCTGGTGCACGCCCGCCATAGACAGGGGGGCTCTTCCCAGGCGCGTTTTGCCCGTCACCGGGAAAAACAGATGGAAGCCTTCTTCAGCCGGGTGTGCGGCCACATGCGGGAGCAGATTGAGCCTTATCTCGGGCGGCTGGACTACCTGGTTTACGGCGGCGAGCGGTTTACCCTTGCGGAGTTCCAGAAGCAGTGCCCTTTCAGCAAGCTGGTGGCCGGGCGCAGCCTGCCCTACCGGCTGGACGTGCGCCGTCCCCGACAGGCGACTTTAGAGGCCGCCATCGCGCAGGTCTGGACCAGCCGGGTCATACGCTGGCAGGAGTCGCCGGAAAAACCGGCTCTGCCATGCCAAACTCCGGGAAAACGTTATTAACGTTGGCTCGCCGGTTAACGCGGTGCGGACTTGGCTTTCTTTTCGCTGCTGACCCAGGGTGGCAGAGCGAAAGGTTTAATCGGATGTAGCTCGAGGCTCCCCTGGAACCAGTTTTCGCTCTTCTGCGGGTGTTCCTTCCGGGGGTGAACGGCGATGGCTTCCGGGTCGTGCGTGTGGCCGCACTGGATACACTGCTCGAACCAGCCATACTCGTCGCGGTCAATCCGGACATCTCCGCGGCATTTAGGACAGCCCTTTAACCTTATCGTCATGGCTTTCCCCCTTGCTGAGAAGTTTCGTCAAGGTAAAGCCGTTCACTTCTCACAAAGAGTAATTTTAGGCTAGAAGCCGGGGATTGTCTGTGACTTTTATCTCATTTCTGACGAAGATGGGAACCGCTTCCGGTGAGAGAAGTGACCAGTATCGGGTCTATGAAATGTTTTCGGCAAGGTCAGATTCGGGCTTGATTAACCTCTAGCCCTCTCTGAAGATGATTTCATAGGGGCAAGTGATGGCACCACGGGGGCAGACCGCTTCGCATTCACCGCACCAGGGACAGTCCCCGGTCGCCGAAAAACTGACGGTGCCGCCCACGATGACCAGGGCAGCCGGTTGGCAGACGCTCACACACACCCCGCAGCCGTCACACTTGGCCGGGTCAATCACCGGTCTTTCAAACAAGCTATGTCCTCCAGAAGTCATGTTATCATCTATAATCTTTGGCTGTCTGTGACTTCCGTCTCATCGGCGGTCCCCGCCAGTTTTTTCAAGGCTTCCCGGTCGTTGATGATAATACGGTGGCGGTTGATGCTGATGGCACCGCGGTCTTCCAGGTGTTTGAGGGACCGCCCCACCACTTCCCGCGCGGTGCCGGCCATGGCGGCCATCTCCCGCTGGGTAAGAGGCCGCCCGCCGGTGTTGCCCGCCGTGGCGTAGTCGAGCAGAATCCTGGCGGTGCGGCCGCTCACCGTGCGGAAGGAAAGGTCTTCAACCAGTGAGGTCAGGTGAAGTAACTGGTTGGCGAGCACCCGGATGACGTTGCGGGCGACACGGGGGTAGTCCCTTAGAATCGCATCGAGCTTGTTCGCGGGCAGGCCGTAGAGGACCACGGAGCCCATTGCCTGGGCGCTATAGCGGTTTGGCCCGCCGACTAATACCGCGGCATCATTGAAGGAGCCGCCGGGCAGCACGATTTCCAGAATCTGCTCTTTACCATCGGCGGAAGTCTTGAAGACCTTCACCGCCCCCGAGACCACGAAGTAGAGAGCGCTGGTTGGCTCGCCTTCGAATATGATGGGTTGTTCCCGGGCGGCGGTCTTCTCAAAGACATGCGGGCTGATGGTTTCGATTTCCGGTTGAGAAACCCCGGCGAAGTAGTGGTTGCGTTTTAATAATTCCAGGCTGACCGCCATCTTGTCCGCTCAAACTTTCCTGGCCGCCGTTAGTCGCGATGGACTCGGGGGAGACTAAACCGGCCAGATATATCTTTTAACGGCGATTTGCCGCGTTTCTAGCACTATCAGGCTCAAGGTGATTTTCGAGCTTTCCGATGCCTACCATATCAGGAATTTAGCGGCTGGTCAATCTGCGGCACCGGCCGGTAATGACTCCCACTCCCGCATCGCCTTTTTCACTATCTGCGCAAGCCGGGGACTGGAGCGTAACCGGTTAATGAAGACGGGGCAGGCTTCCAGCAGCGAGTTCTGGGCGGCGGTGGCCATGCTGGCGATAAGGTTCTGCGTGTTCTGGTCCATCTGCCCCCCGGGGTTTAGACCAGCCGGTCCCTGCTCCATCTGGCGGCGCAGGTCTTCGGCGGTGAACTTCATCGGTGAGACGCAGGTCTTGTACCAGGGGCAGTCTTTGTACTGGGCGATGGCGTAGGCTTCATCCAGAACGTCACTCATTCAGTTACTCCTTGCCGGGACGAAATCCCGCGGGTTTTATTTTCTATCTCGTCAAAACCATTGAAGGCGCCGATATTAATAACTCTGATGATACCATAAAGGACAATTTAACCTCCCAGCCAGCCCGCAAGTATGCTGGCCCCGACGATAACGAGCAGCAGGCTGCTCGCGATGTGCAGCTTGAGAGAATGCCGTTCCAGTCTCTTAAGCCACGGGGCGAGAACGTCAAAGCTCAGCCCGATAATGATGAAGGGCAGACCGATGCCCATTGAAAAGGTGGCCAGAAGGTAGCTGCCCCGCCACCACGCGGCGGCGCTTAAGGCCAGCGCAAGGGTGCCGCCCAGGAGGGCGATGGCACAGGGCGCGCAGGCCAGAGAAAAAATAATCCCGACCATCAGGGAGCGCAGGTAGCCGGTGGTGCCCCCGGGAGAGAGGTTGAGCCGCCGCTGGAAGTTAAGCCACGGGAACTTCAGGCTGGCCAGGACAAAGAGACCGGAGAGGACCAGCAGGCCGCCGCCCAGGTCGCGGACGGCAGTGCGGGAGCTCAGGGCGAAACCGGCGAAACCGGCTACGGTGCCCATGGCGATGAAGACCAGGGAGAATCCCAGGATAAAGCTCAGGGTGTGGCGTAGCACCATCGTCCGGCCCCGCCCGGCCGCAGGGTCAAGGACTTGCGGGCCGCAGACGCTGGCGAGGTAGACGGGCACCATCGGCAGGACACAGGGCGACAGAAAGGCCAGCAGGCCGGCGGTAAAGGCGACTAGCAGCGTGATTTCCATAGCGATTTAGTGTGGACCATTTCTTGACCGGGACCGCAATACCAGGCAGCGACTATTACGCCACCCTGAAATAGTTTACAATATAGCCGGTAAAGTTTCCAGCCGACTCCAGATTGAGGAGGGCAGTTTGAAGTTCCTGGTGGCGCTCAAGTACCTGACCACCATACCGCTACCTCTCCGCCGCCAGTCGGGCTTTGAAGAGATGGGCGGCTCGAGCCTCTTTTTCCCGCTGGTCGGCCTGCTCATCGGCCTTTTCCTGGCCAGTCTCAGCTGGCTGCTCAAGCTCCTGCTGCCGGCGGCACTCGTGAACGTGCTGGTGGTGAGCGCCCTGGTAGCTATTACCGGCGCCCGGCACCTTGACGGTCTCGCCCACACCGCCGACGGTCTGGTCGGCCACGCCACCCGGGAGGCCCGTCTCGAGATAACCGGCGATAAGCGTACCGGCAGCTTCGGTATCATCGCGGTGGCGGCTTTGCTGCTGCTCAAGTACATCGCCCTCGACAGCCTGCCCCAGGGACTGTGGCTGGCCACCCTGATTTATATGCCGGTACTGGGACGCTGGGCGATGGTTTACGCTATCTTCAGCTTCCAGAGCGCCCGGCCTTCTGGGTTAGATGGCGATTTCAAGCGGGGGACCAGGTGGTACGGCTTGCTGGTGGCCACGCTCACCGCCCTGGCGGTCACTTTCGCTCTGGCCAGGCTGCCGGGCCTGGTGGTGATGTTGGGCGTGCTGGTCGCGGTGACTATCCTGGCCCTTTATTTAAGGGGCCGGTTCGGCGGTCTCACCGTGGCGGCTTACGGGGCGACGGGCGAGTTTGCCGAAGCGGTAACCCTGGTTATGGTCTCGCTGCTGGTCTACCTGGGGCTGGCCTAGTATTTTACCGGGGAGGTTTAGATTGTCGCGGCTGCTGCTGGTCAGGCACGGGGAGACGGAACTCAAGAGCAGTGAGCGCTACTGGGGGGCGACCGATGTTCCCTTAAGCGCCCTCGGCCTCGAGCAGGCTGAGCGGCTGCGGGACCGTCTGGCTGGTGAGAAAATCGGTGCCATCTATGCCAGTGACCTCGCCCGGGCCCGGGTGACTGCCGAGACCATTGCCTCAAAGCACCGGCTTACGGTGACCGGCTGCCCCGAGCTACGGGAGATTAACTTTGGCCGGCTGGAAGGCCTTACCTTCAGCGAAATCGAGCAGCGTTTCCCGGAGATAGCCGGGCTCTGGAAGAAGAGGACTCTCAATCTGGTGTTTCCCGGTGGGGAGACGGTGGCCCGCTTCAACCGCCGGGTGAGCCGCTTCGCCGGCCGCCTGGCGGGGCACACCCCGGACGAGACGGTATTGGTGGTTGCCCACAACGGTACCTTGCGCACTCTCATCTGCCGGCTGCTGGGGCTGGGACTGGAGCACCGCTGGCAGTTCCGCCTGGACCTGGCCTCGCTCAGCATCGTGGAGACCTACTCGCCCGGCGGCATTTTGCGGCTGCTCAATGACGTTTCCCACCTGGGCGGTTTGTGATAGAATATCATTGAAACTGGCGGGAGGAATACGGGTATGTCGGGGCATTCAAAATGGTCTTCCATCAAGCACCAGAAGGGCGTCGCTGATGCCAAGCGCGGTCAGCTCTTCACCCGGCTGACCAGGGAGATTATCGTTGCGGTGCGCGAGGGAGGCACCAGCCCCGAGGCCAATTTCCGCCTCCGTCTGGCGATGCAGAAAGCCCGTGATGCCAACATGCCGCTGGACAACATCGACCGGGCCATCAAGCGGGGTAGTGGTGATGTGGATGGGGCCATTCTCCAGGAATTCAAGCTCGAAGGCTACGGCCCGGGGGGTATCGCCATCCTGGTGCAGGTACTCAGCGATAACCGTAACCGCACATTGCAAGAAGTGAGAAACGTCTTCAGCCGGCACGGCAGTAGCCTCGGGGAGAGCGGCTGCGTCGCCTGGCTTTTTGAACCCAGAGGTCTGATTACCGTTAAAGCCGGTGGCCAGAACGCCGAGGAGTTGGAGCTTAAGGCCATAGATGCCGGTGCCGACGACGTCCAGAAGGCTGATGGCGACCTTGAGATTTACACCCGGCCGGAGGAGACGGAGAAGGTGAGGAAGACCCTGGAAGGCGCCGGGGTGCCCGTGGACTCGGCGGAGCTATCGATGGTCGCCAAGACTCTGATTAAGCTGGAGGAGAAACCGGCCCTGCAGGCGCTCAAGCTGCTGGAGCGTTTGGAAGAGCTGGATGATGTCCAGGGCGTCTACTCTAATGCCGACTTCTCACCCGAGGTTCTGGCCAAGCACCATGCGCCGGCTTAAAGCGCTCCCGGAATATTTTATATTCAACGACATAATACTAGCGCGTAATGGCGAATTCCCCGACAAAAGTATGCTCCAGGTTTTATGCTCAACTACCTCGGATGTTGACACATAGATGAAGGTCTTGGGAATTGACCCGGGCACGGTGAGCATGGGCTACGGGGTGGTGGTGAGCGAGGGTGATGATATGGCCCTGGTGGTCTGCGGTGCCTTGAGGCGTCCGGCGACTTCCCCCATCGGCGAGCGTTTGTACTACTATTATCAACAACTGCGGGGAATCATCGCGCGGTTTAAGCCGGAGGTGGTGGCCATCGAGCAGCCGTTCCTGGCCAAGAACGTGCGTTCCGCCCTGGCGGTTGGCCGGGCGCAGGCCGTGGCCATTTTGGCCGCCGCCAGCTCCGGCCTGCCCAGCTACGAATACACCCCGGCCCAGATAAAACAGACGGTCGCCGATTACGGTGCCAGCTCCAAGGAACAGATTCAGGAGATGGTGAAACTGCAACTGGGGATGGACTGCGTCCCTGAGCCAAGTGATGCCGCCGATGCCCTGGCCGCCGCCATCTGCCACCTGCGCCAGGTGCGTCTTGACCGCCTGATAGCCGCTGCGGAGGGTGATTAGATGATTGCGAGTTTGACCGGGATACTGGAAGCGCTGGGTGCCGACTGGGTGATTATCAATGCTGGCGGTGTCGGTTTCAGGGTGCACCTGCCGACCTCTTCCTTGAGCCGGTTGGGCAGCCCCGGGGACAGGGTCAAGCTCTTTACCCACCTCCACGTCCGTGAGGACAACATCAGCCTCTACGGCTCGACCTCTGCCGAGGAGCTGGGCCTGTTCGAGACGCTCATCGGGGTCTCCGGCATCGGCCCAAAGCTCGCCCTGGCCATGCTCAGCACCATGGACTCTGAAAAGCTGGCGGCGGCCATCGCCACCGGCAACATCCTGGTGCTGACCCGGGTGCCCGGCATCGGCAAGAAGACGGCGGAGCGCCTCATCCTTGAGTTGAAAGACAAGGTGAGCGCCGGAATGCTGGCGTCTGCCCCGGAGCTTGCCCCGGAGAATTCCGAGGTGCTGGCGGCGCTGGTCTCGCTGGGCTACTCCACCACCGAGGCGGCTCAGGCGGTCGCCAGCCAGCCCCGCGACCCCGGCCTCAGCCTGGAGGAAAAAATCAGGCGGGCGCTGGGATATTACGGGGGGAAGTGATGAGTCCTGACCCGTCAACCGCCGCTAATAAGTTTGATGATATTGTATTGCCAATAAAGGCTGTTGTTGAATAGGATAAGGAAATCCTATTGAATTAAAGGAAGGCTAAAAAGTGACCATAGCTATTGGAATCAATGCTGGATTGTATGGTATCTTAGCCGCAGATACCCGAATAACGTATTTAAAACCGAAATCTCCATTTTATGATGACAATGAATCGAAAGTACAAAAGACCAATATGGGATTGATTACAGGAGCTGGGTTTGCCCCGTTAATTGATTTAGTGAATAGTAGATTTTCCACCAAGATAATTACAGACACCAATATTATGTTACTTATCATTAAAGAAGCACGCGAAGAAATACGGCAAATCTGGAATCATGACCCTATGATAGATACTTCAATAGCACAAACGGGTTGGATATTCACTTACTATACTTTTCTTAATGAAGTATCGACGCTTCGAGTTGGAGTCTATCATGAGAGTCTTAATCCGGATAATTTCGTTTTTTATGGACCAGGCGACCCAGCAATAATATATCCCTCAGAATTGAATAAGCAATTAGTCGAAACAATACATCCAACAATTATCGAAAAAATCGTCATTCCGAGCGACCAGTCAGAAATTCAATCTACTATCCAACAGAATATAGTTAAGATAATGGCGCTAATCAAGGCTTTGTTTCCATATTGCCAGTCGATTAGCAATCGTTTTCAAGTTGGTATCCACATGAACGGACAGATGGGTATTTCTGGAATGCTAGACATTCCAGATGAAAGTCAAAATTTTAGCTTCAACCTTAAGCTTGAATAGTATGTCAGTGTTTGATTAGTGCCAAATTAATGCCATTTACAAGAAAAGCCCCCACGCCATAACCAGCATGAGGGCTTTTTTAGCTTCTAAAAGTGGTGGGCGGTAGAGGACTTGAACCTCTGACCCCCTGCGTGTAAAGCAGGTGCTCTGACCAGCTGAGCTAACCGCCCGGGGGAGTGGCGCGCTTGGTGGGGCTCGAACCCACGACCTCAGCCTCCGCAGGGCTGCGCTCTATCCAACTGAGCTACAAGCGCTTTTTAGCTGGTGCCGAAGGGGAGATTTGAACTCCCACGCCCTTGCGGACACTACGCCCTGAACGTAGCGCGTCTGCCATTCCGCCACTTCGGCACGCATTAGGATTATAATCATCCCGGGCTGCGGGTGTCAAACCATTTTAAGTCCGGGCGCCGAAGATGGCGGTGCCGATGCGCACCATATTGGCCCCTTCCTCAATGGCGATACGGTAGGAGTCTGTCATCCCCATGGAGAGGTGCTGCATCTCGCCGCCGGTCAGGTGAAGGCTGGCGAGGTAATCGAATAACGCTCTCGTCCGGGCAAAATAGGGCCTCAAATCCTCGGGGCAAGGTGAGTAAGGGCCGATGGTCATTAGCCCGGCGAGGTGAACGTTTTTCAGCTTGCCCATCTCCCTGGCCAGGATGGGAGCATCTTCGGGCAGCACCCCGCTTTTCTGGGGCTCGCAGCCGCTGTTTATCTCGATGAGCACCGGCATAACTTTACCGATTTCAGCACTGCGCCGGTCAATCTCGCAGGCAAGCGCCAGCGAATCAACCGTCTGGATGAGGTCGAACAGCCTCACCGCTTTCTTGACCTTGTTTTTCTGGAGGTGGCCGATTAAATGCCACGCCGCCTGCCGGCCGACCATCTCGCAGGCGCATTCGGCTTCCTGGACGTAGTTTTCGCCGATGATTTTTGCCCCGGCCCGGACGGCTTGCAGCACTTCGGACGGGGTGCGGCCTTTGGCGACGGCGACCAGGACCACGCCCGGCGGTAGTTCCCCGAGCAGTTTTTTGATGTTTTGTCCAATCATTTTGGATAAGAAACGGCGGGTTCGGGCGTGAGTTCTGGTTTAAGTCGGGTCGGGCAGGGAGACTGTCCCCCGGTGCACGGCAAATTATACTGCCGGCGACTGCCGTCGTCAAGCTGCCCGGACTTGTCACAATGCCACTTAAGCCACTATAATCAACGGGAAGGCGGCTGGGAAGATGGTTGCACATCTTCGCTTCCGGTAGTAAGCAGGCACCGGGATTTCGGTGCCGCAAGGGGCTTGATGAATCTTTCGGTTTTGCTGGTGGCCCGCACTCCTGGACTACTCTTGAAAAACCCGGTGATGACCGCTTCCGGCACCTTCGGCTACGGCACCGAGTACCCTCACCCCTTTGATATCCAGGAGCTGGGGGCCATCGTCTGCAAAGGCACCACTCTAAAACCCCGGGAAGGTAACCCTCTGCCTCGGGTGGCCGAGACGCCGGCGGGCATGCTCAATGCCATTGGTCTGCAGAATATCGGCCTTGAATCCCTGCTCCGGGGAAAGGCGCCGGTCTGGGCGGGCTGGCGGGTGCCGGTGGTGGTCAACATCGCCGGGGAGACAGAGGCGGAATACGCCGAGATTGCTGCGGGGCTGGAAGGCGTCAAGGGCATAAGTGCCATCGAGGTCAATATCAGCTGCCCTAATATCCGGGCGGGTGGGGCCGAGTTCGGTGCCGAGCCGGCTCCGGCGGCGCGGGTGGTCGGGGCGGTGCGCGCCGTAACCGGGCTGCCGCTGCTGGTCAAGCTCACTCCGAACACGGGCAACATCGTCAAAGTGGCCGAGGCGGTTGAGAACGCCGGGGCGGATGCCCTGACCGTGGCCAATACCCTGAAGGGCATGGCCATCGACGTTGTCCGCCGCCGCCCGGTGCTGGGGAACTCAAGCGGCGGCCTCTCCGGGCCGGCCATCAGGCCGGTGGCGCTTTACCTGGTCTGGCAGGTGGCCGGGGCGGTTAGCCTGCCGGTCATCGGCTGCGGCGGCATCAGTACCGCCCGGGACGCGCTCGAATTCCTGATGGCCGGGGCCCGTGCCGTGCAGGTCGGCACCGCGAATCTCACCAGCCCCGAAGCCCCCATTGAAGTGCTGCGCGGCATTGAGAGTTTCCTGGAGAAAGAGGGGGTCAGGGATATCGCGGACATTATCGGGGCGGCGCGCCGCTAACCCGAAATGACGACCAGCGTTGACCGCCGGGAATAAGGGTGTTAGCATATTGGTAGAGTCTTTAACTCCGGTATTTTACTAAGATGAAGGAGGCAGATATGACCAACTCCGTTTACAAGATTCTTGAGCTCGTGGGTACCAGTCCCGAGTCCTGGGAGAAGGCGGCGGGTAGTGCGGTGGAGATGGCGGGCAAGACCCTGCGTGACCTGCGCGTTGCCGAGGTGGTCGAGCTGGATATACAGATTGATGATAACAAGGTGCTCAACTACCGGGCGAAGGTAAAGGTCTCCTTTAAGGTTGAGCGGGCCGACTAGACTAACCAGGAAACGGGTGGTTATTCTAAATATAGTGCGCCTGTCCGTTTGAAGCCGGGGGCGGGCAACTGTTTTGCGACTATTGCCGGGTGCCGGCTTAGTCTGAGTTTATGGCCATCACCCAGTTAACTTGGGTGTTAAGTACCTCCCAAATCATTGGCGTTCGCCTTATCATTGGCTTAAGTCATAAGCTAACAAAAGCCGATGACCGTTTGGGAGGCAAGCCCGATGTTGGTATCCCGGAAGGCGGGGTCGTGCCGGCGCTGTGGCGGCCAGTTATACAAAGAACACGATGTCTTCGGTGATTTCCTGGCCTGCATCCAGTGTGGTGCCGTCCACGCCGATTCCGCCGGAACTAACCATAGGTCGGCCTTAAAGAAACCGCCCGTAAAGGCGGCTTCTGAGAAACTGCCGGTAGCCATTGGCCGTTAGCCCCACCTAAAACGCCATAAGTGGTGCCGCAAGCAGGCCCAAAGACGTTTTGCGCATACTTTGGGCGTTACGTATCAACAACTTCGGGTTGGGTGCCCAAACCGGTTAATTCCTTAAAGCGACAACCTTTTCGGCTGCCCTGCGGCTTGCTCACGGTGCCGAAGCTTCCCCTTTGCCCCCTTTTTATCAAACCGCGTTGCGGTGGCATTATCTCAACTTGTGCTATAATAAAAACTGTTTTAGGGAGGGATCGCATAGAGGCCTAGTGCGGGCGCCTGCTAAGCGCTTGCCCCGGTTAAACGGGGTCGTGGGTTCGAATCCCACTCCCTCCGCCGCTTTTTTCGGAGACCATCGCTAGCCCCTGGGAAAGGGGATTATTTTTAATGGAGATGGCTGGTGCCGGGTTATTACGTCTGGACGATTGGCTGTCAGATGAACCAGGCTGAGTCGGAGCGGCTGGGCGGTTATCTTGCCCGCCGGGGCTACGAGGCAGCGAGTGACCCCGTAAGCGCCGACCTGGTCATTTTGAATAGCTGCGTCGTGCGCCAGAGCGCCGAAAACCGGGTGCTTGGCAAGCTGGATGCCCTGAGAGCGGTGAAGAGGCTAAGGCCGGAGCTTGTTCTGGCCCTGACCGGTTGCCTGGTGGACTCCAACCTTACGGAACTCAAGGAAAAGTTCCCGCACGTTGACCACTTTTTCCGGGCCGGGGAAGTGCCCTCGTGGCTGGATGGTGGGGGCGGGTCGAGGTTGCCAGCCCCGGCGCGGACGGCGGTCACCGCTTACGTGCCCATTATCCAGGGCTGCGATAACTTCTGTGCCTATTGCATCGTGCCCTACCGCCGCGGGCGGGAAAAGAGCCGGCCACTGACCGAGGTCGTTGCCGAGGTGAGAGGGCTGGTGCAGGGGGGCACCAAAGAGGTAATTTTACTTGGCCAGAATGTGGACTCCTACGGGCACGACCTTGAGTCCGGGTCTGACCTCAGCGATTTGCTCTCCGAGCTTAACGCCGCTGCGGGACTAAAACGAATCCGCTTCCTGACCAATCATCCCAAGGACTTGAGTTCTCGCCTGATTGAGACGGTCGCCCGACTGGACAAAGTCTGCCGGCAGCTCTGTCTGCCGGTGCAGGCCGGTAGCGACCCGGTGCTTGAGAGCATGCGGCGGGGCTACACCGTGGCTCAGTACCGCGAGCTGGTCGGCCACATACGCCGCGGCATACCCGCCGTGGCCCTCAGCACCGACGTTATCGTGGGCTTTCCCGGGGAGACGCCGGCGCAGTTCCGCGAGACCCTGGCGCTCCTTTCGGAGCTAAAGTTCGATACCGTCCACCTGGCGGCTTACTCCCCCCGGCCGGGGACCATCGCCTGGCGGGAGCTTAAGGACGATGTCCCGCCTGAGGAAAAGCGGGCCAGGCTGGCCGAGGCGGAAGCGCTGCAAGAGCGGATTAGCGCGGAGATTAACACGGCTCTGAGTGGCCAGACGCTAGAGGTGCTGGTTACCGGCCGCAAAAAGGGCAAGTGGTACGGGCGCACCCCGGGCGATAAGCTGGTTTTCTTCCGCGATAGTGGCAGCTACCCTGGGGAGTTGGTCATGGTCAGAATAACAAAAACAAGTCCCTGGTCGCTTGGGGGCCAATTAGAGGCCGTCATCGGCCAGGAATAGAGGAGGGAAATGAAAAGCTTTAAGGTTTTAGGGTTATTATCGGGGCTGTTCGGTGTCCTGCTGCTCGGTGGTTGTGGTCTACCGGCGACCGGGACGACGGGTGGCGGGACTGATACGGTGACTCTCATCGTCGTCCTGGTGCTCATTTTTGCCATGTTTTACTTTCTCACCATCAGGCCGCAGCGCCGCCGCCAGAAAGAGCAGCAGCAGCTTATAGAAAGCTTGAAAAAAGGCGACCGGGTGATTACCGTCGGCGGTATTTACGGTGTCGTCGATAGCACCGACGAAGAAAGCGTCGTGCTGAAAGTCGAGTCGGGCACCATTAGAGTGGCCAGGGGCGGTATCCACCACAAGGTAAACGTGGGCTAACTGGACGGGCGTGTATGGAACTACCTCCCGAGGTCGAGCGTATTCTGGACATCGCCCTGGCTGAGGATACCGCTTTTGGCGATGTCACGAGCCAGGTGCTGATACCCCAGGAGCTTATGGGGAAGGCACAGGTGCTGGTCAAGGCGCCGGGGGTGCTAGCCGGCATCGGAGTCTTGCGCCGGCTGTTTCTCAAGGTAGACCCAACGCTCGCGGTGACGGTGCTGGCGCGGGACGGCCAGAGGATAAAGCCCGGTGACGTCGTGGCCACCGTATCCGGCCGGGTAGCGAGTATTCTAAAGGCCGAGCGGGTAGCCCTTAATTTTCTCCAGAGGATGTCGGGCATCGCTTCCCAGACGGCCGAGTTTGTCGCCCGGGTTAGCGGCAGCCGGGCGGTCATCGTGGATACCCGTAAGACCACGCCCGGACTGCGCTGGCTGGAGAAATACGCGGTGCGGATGGGCGGCGGGCGCAACCACCGTTTTCACCTGGGGGACGCCGTCCTGATTAAGGACAATCACCTGGCGGCGCTGCGCGGCATCGGCATGAGCCTGGGGGAGATTGTGACCAAAGCCAGGGACGGCGCGCCGCCGGGGATTTGCGTCGAGGTGGAAGTTACCAGTCTCGATGAGGCTCGTGAGGCGCTGGCCGCCGGCGCTGATACCATCATGCTGGACAACATGACCGCCGATGAGATGCGCCCCATCGTCGCTCTGGTTTCAGGTCGGGCGCGGCTGGAAGCATCGGGCGGCGTCAGGCTGGAAAATGTCCGGGAAATCGCCGAGACCGGGGTGGATATCATCTCGATAGGCGCCCTGACTCATTCGGCAAAAGCCCTGGATATCAGTCTCGAACTGGAGGCGGTGAAGCTATAGCACCTTTTCCACGAGCATGGTGTTGGCCACAAAATCAACTACTTTGAGCCTGCCCCCGATTTCTTTTTGCTGGCCGAAGAGGTCTTTCAGGATGAGCCGGTCGCCGGCGATTTCTACCCTGGTAATCTCCGCCATGAGCAGCTCGCTCTTACCGTTGGTCTCAAGGTATGCCCGCGAAAGACACATCGTTAGTTCTCCTCTTTCACCAGGCTCTTTAAGGCCCGTGACAGGGCGCGGTTTACCGGTTCCATCTCACGGGCGGCGGTAAGCATCGCCTCGCTGGCGGTGGCCTCTCCCATTGCCCGTGCCTTTGTAGCCCACTCCTGGAATTCCTGGCGGTGCGCCTGGTTGTGCTCCAGCCAGTAGCCGAGCAGGCTTCTCAGTTTGGCTTTCTCATCGTTAGCCATGATGCCCCCTTCGTAAAGAGATTTACGGCGTTAGCGCAACCGGTAGCATTTCGCGTTAATGATACCGCGTCCGGGCAGCGGGGACAATTGCTTCAGGCTTTAGCTATTTTCCTATGGTGACGACCGCTTGTCCCGGCTGTCGAGCAGGATGGTGACCGGGCCGTCGTTGTGGATTTCCAGCCGCATGTGAGCCCCGAAGCGCCCGGTGGCCACTTTCAGCCCGGTGGCGCGCACCCGCAAAACGTACTGGTTGTAGAGGTGTTCCGCCTGTTCGGGAGGGGCGGCAGAGGTGAAGCTGGGACGCCGGCCTTTTTTAGTGTCGGCGAGGAGGGTGAACTGGCTTGCCGCCAGTATCTCGCCGCCGGTTTCCAGCGCGGAGAGGTTGAACTTGCCGGACGCGTCGGCGAAGATACGCAGGTTAGCGGTTTTTTCCGCAAGGTAGCGAACGTCCGCTTCGCTGTCCCCGGCGGCGACTCCGAGCAGCACCACCAGCCCGGGGCCGATGCTACCGGCGACCTCGTCGGCCACTTTCACCGAGGCACCGGTAACCCGCTGCAGGAGCGCTTTCAAAACCTATTTCCCCTTTTTGGCGGTCTCCTGGCTCTTTTCGGGGGTGGACGGCTTACCGTGGTCGGTAACGTAAAAGCCGCTGCCTTTGAAGATGATGGGTACCGGTCGGAAGATGCGCCTGGCTTTTTTTTGACAACCGGGGCACTCGGCACAGGCAGCATCGGCGAAGCCCTGCTTTTTTTCAAAAACTTGTTTACAGTCCGGACACTGGTATTCGTATATCGGCATGGCAAACCTCGAAACAACGGTGCTACATGTATTCTAGCGGAAATGACCGGTTTCGGGCAAATCGCTTAAAAACGCTCATTGTCACGCTATCCTGCTGCCAGGCACTTTACCGCTTGGTGTACTGCGGTGCCTTACGTGCCCGCTTGAGACCGGGCTTCTTTCTCTCTTTAACTCTGGCGTCCCGGGTCAGCAGGCCGAACTGGCGTAGGCGTGGTTTTAAGCTTTCGTCGGCTTTGGCCAGGGCGCGGGCGATGCCGTGGGAGATGGCGCCGCTCTGGCCGGTAACACCGCTGCCGCTCACCTTGACCACCGCGTTGTACTTACCGGTGTTTTCGGTAACCAGCATCGGCTGAATAATTAGCCGCCGGTGTTCCATGCGGGGGAACCGCTCTTCATAGGGCTTGCCGTTCACCACGATGGCGCCGCCGCCGGGGAACAGTTTTACCTGAGCTACTGCCGTCTTGCGCCGGCCGGTACCGCTGAAATAACCTTGCTTTTCCAAAAGACCTTACTCCTGACCTTGAGATTTTGCGGGGAAGCTTGCGGGATAAACTTTCAGTTTCTTAATCATGCGGTCCCCGAGATGGTTATGGGGCAACATTCCCCGCACCGCCTTTTCGATAACGCGGGTGGGGTGTAACTGCATCATCTTTTCAAAGTTAGTGGTTTTGAAACCGCCGGGATAGCCGGAGTGGCGGTAGTAGAGCTTTCCTTTGACCTTGTTGCCGGTAACCCGGATTTTTTCGGCGTTGGTGATGACCACGAAGTCGCCGGTGTCCAGATGGCGGGCGAAGATGGGCTTGTGCTTGCCCATCAGCAGGTTGGCGGTCTGGGTGGCCAGCCGTCCCAGCACCTGGTCTTTGGCATCGATGACGTGCTGGTGCCGCTTGAAATCGGCGGGTGTGGTGCTATAGGTTTTCATCAACATTTACCTCGTATTGCTCGCCGTAGTTTACCCTTATCAGGCAAAGACCGCAGGCAGGCGCGGCTGGCCCGGCCCGGCCTGGTATTTTATTCTCCATTATACTATAAAAATCTTCGAGCGTCATCTTGCCCTGGCCTACCCGCAGCAGGCTGCCCATGGTGTTACGCACTTGGTGCGGCAGGAAGGAACTGGCCGTCATATAGAAAATGACCATGTCCCCTTGCCTGGTTATCTCCGCCCGGTACACCCTTCGCACCGTGCACTTAGTTTTCGCCTCGAGCTGGCTGGCGAAGGCGGCGAAATCGTGCTCGCCAATCAGACGGGCGGCGGCCCGGTTCATCGCCGGGATATCAAGGCTGCCGCGTACCAGGTAAGCGTTTTCTTTTAACCGCGGCGACCGGGTGGCACGGTTTAAGACCAGATAACGGTACTCGCGGCTGCGGGCATCGCGCCTGGGATTGAAGGTCTCGCTTACCCGGTTCGCTTCTCTTACCGCGATATCGGCCGGCAGGTAATGGTTTAAGCCGCTTACGAAAGCGGCCGGCCCCAGTGCCGACCGGGTACGGAAAGCGACCACCTGTCCCCGGGCGTGAACGCCGCTATCGGTGCGGCTAGCGCCGCTGACCCTGATATTTTCCTTAGTAAGCTGGTAAAGTGCTTTTTCCAGTTCGCCCTGGATGGTGGGGGCCTCTTTCTGCGCTTGAAAGCCCTGGTAGTTGGTGCCCTGGTATTCCAGCACCAGCCGCAGCTTGCCCGCCACCTTTATTCAACCAGTTCAAGCCGTACCATGGGGGCACCGTCGCCGAGCCTTGGTCCCAGCTTGATGATGCGCGTGTAGCCACCGGCCCGTGACACGTACTTGGGGGCCAGCGTGCCGAATAACTTATCTACGACCTTTTTACCAATAATGAAGCCGAGTGCCTGGCGACGTGCCGCAAGAGTGCCGGCTTTGCCCAGGGTAATCATCTTTTCGGCAAATCCCCGCACTTCCTTGGCCTTGGCCTCGGTGGTGACAATCTTGCCGTGCTCCAGCAGGGCGGTCACCTGGTTGCGGTATAAAGCCCGCCGCTGCCCGGTGGGACGGTCCAGTTTTCTGCCGGCGACTTGGTGACTCATCGGATTATATCAAGGGGAGCGTTTCCCCCGCCTCCTCTCCTTTAGAAATCTAGGCGTCTTCCGCCTCGCCGGATTCCCCGGCGGCGTCTGGCGGGTTTTCGTCCCCGGTGGTTTCCGTCCCGGCTTCTTGGCCCATCGTAAGCGAGAGGCCTATTACCGCCAGGCGTTCCTCCAGCTCCTCCTTCGATTTCTGGCCGAAGTTACGCAGCGAGAGCAGTTCCTTTTCGCCCTTGCTCACCAGTTCGCCCACGGTGGTGATACCGGCGCGCCGCAGACAGTTCATGGTGCGTACCGAGAGGTCGAGCTGTTCGACGGGCATATTGTACTGCTCGTTGGGAATCTTGAGGCGGCGCTGTTCTTCATCGGTCTTCATCCGGGAGACCTGTGGGAACTCGATGAAAGGCTGGATTTGTTCCGTTAGTATTTTGGCGCTTTCGCTCAAGGCTTCCTCGGGCGTAATCGTGCCGTCGGTCCAGATTTCCAGCTGCAGCCGTTCACGGCTGGTCTCCTGGCCGATGTGGACGGGCGTAATGGTGTAGTTGACCTTGCGTACCGGCGTGAAGACCGCGTCCAGCGGGATGGTGCCGATGGGCAAATTGTTGTTAGCCTCCGCCGGCTGGTAGCCGGTGCCCAGCTCCACGTCGAACTCGACGTTCAGTTTGGCTTCCGGCGAGTTAAGGGTTGCCAGGTAGAGCTCGGGATTGGGGATTTCAAAGTCGGTCGAGGGGGTGATGTCACCGGCATAGACCGGCCCCTCACCTTCTTTGCTCAAGTAGAGCTTCCCCGACCGGGCGGCCAGTGCCTTCAGCCTTATCGCCTTGATATTGAGCAGGAACTCGATGGTGTCTTCCTTGACGTGAGGTATGGTAGAAAACTCGTGCAGAATTGTGTCGATGGTAACCTTGGTGATAGCCGCGCCCAGCAGGTAACTCAGGAGCACTCGCCGCAGGGTGTTCCCCAGGGTGATACCGAAGCCTTTTTCCATCGGTTCGGCGACAAAGCGCCCGTAGTTCTTTTGGCTATCAGCGCATTCGATTTTCGCCACGACTAAACGAGACAAAATTATCTCCTTTTTCCGGCTTTCCTAGCGTGAGTAGTATTCGACGATGTTCTTGCCTACAAACTTGGTGCCGACGTCTTCCGGCGTCGGCAGGCTTATTACCTGGCCACTGAGATTTTGCTTGTCCAGCTTAAGCCACGGGGCCACTGTTTTGGACTCAATCGTCTTCGCCAGCGTTTTATAGTACTCGGTCTTGGTGCTGCCCTCGCGCCAGCTGATTACATCGCCTTCTTTGACCGTGATTGAAGGGACGTCGGTCTTGTGTCCGTTGAGCAGGAGATGCCCGTGCCCAACCAGTTGCCGGGCCTGGGAAAGCGAGTCGGCAAAACCCAAGCGCAGCACAACATTGTCCAGCCGCCTTTCCAGCATGACCAGCAGGTTATCGGCCGTGATGCCTGCCTGCTTTACGGAGGTATCGAAGAACCGCCGGAACTGTCTTTCAAGCATACCGTAGACGTAGCGCGTCTTCTGCTTTTCCCTGAGCTGTAACCCCCGGTCAGAGAGCCGGCGGAAGCGGCTGGTCTTCTGCGCGCCCGGTGGCCGGTTGCGACGGTCAACGGCGCACTTGGGGGTGAAACAGCGGTCGCCCTTGAGCATCAGCTTCTCGCCGCTACGACGGCACAAACGGCAGACTGGTCCAGTGTATCTCGCCATATTCCTTCCTTACACTCGTCTTTTCTTGGGAGGACGGCAACCCGCGTGCGGGATGGGCGTCACATCTTTGATGCTGGTGATATGGAGGCCGGAGCTTTGGAGGGAGCGTATGGCCGCCTCCCGGCCGCTGCCCGGTCCTTTCACGTAAATGTCCACCTGGCGCAGCCCCTGCTCCATGGCTTTGCGGGCCGCGTCCCGGGCCGCCATCTGGGCGGCGTAGGGCGTGCCTTTGCGCGAGCCTTTGAAACCGGCGGTGCCGGCACTGCCCCAGGCGATAACGTTGCCCTGGGGGTCGGTAATGGTGACAATGGTATTGTTAAAGGTCGACTGGGCGTAAGCCCGGCCGACCGGTATTTGCTTACGTTCCCTACGTTTTCTGGCTGGTTTCCCTGCCATTTTACCTCCTATCGGCGGCTTTAGTCCGCCCGGTAACTACTTCTTGGTTGAGCCGCGCTTCTGGCCACGGCCGGCGACCGTCTTCCTCGAGCCGCGCCTGGTGCGGGCGTTCGTGCGGGTTCGCTGTCCGTGGACCGGCAGGCTGCGGCGGTGTCGCATTCCCCGGTAACTGCCAATCTCGATGAGACGCTTGATATTAAGGTCGACTTCTTTTCTCAGGTCGCCCTCGATGGTATATTCTTTGTCCACTACCTCCCGGATGCGGTTTATCTCATCTTCCGAGAGGTCGCGGACCCTTATCTCGGGACTGATACCCAGCCTCTCCAGCACCTGGTGGCTCCGGGTACGGCCGATGCCGTAGATATATTGCAGTGAGACCCAGACCTGTTTGTCGTTGGGGATATCCACCCCGGCGATACGCGGCATTAATGCCTCCTCACAACTAGCTTTAGCCCTGTCGCTGCTTGTGTTTGGGGTTGGTGCAAATCACCCTGACCACACCACGCCTCTTGATTACCTTGCACTTTTCGCATCTTGTTTTGACCGAAGCTCTAACCTTCATCTCCGCCTCACTATTTCATACGGTAGGTAATCCTACCGCGGCTAAGGTCGTAGGGCGATAGCTCAATCAGCACCTTATCACCCGGCACGATTTTAATATAGTGCAGTCGCATCTTACCCGAGATGTGCCCCAGCACCTGGTGGCCGTTGGGCAGCTCGACTTTGAACATGGCATTGGGCAAAGCCTCAAGCACGGTTCCCTCGACCTCGATAGAATCTTTCTTGGGCATAATTTATAATAATCTTCTCAGCATCGTGTCAGCACCTCTGGCTGGCCGTTGGTAATGGCCAGGGTATGCTCGAAATGGGCGCATAACGTGCCATCGGCGGTGCTGACCGTCCAGCCGTCGCTGGCCACTTTTGTCCGCCAGTCGCCGGCGGTTAACATCGGCTCAAGGGCCAGCGTCATGCCTTTTTTCAGCTCCGGGCCAGTGTTTGGCTCGCCGAAATTTGGTATCTGCGGTTCTTCGTGCATCTGGCGTCCGATGCCGTGCCCGGTGTACTCCCGAACCACGGCAAAGCCCCTGGCCTCGGCGTAGTCCTGAATGGCCGCCGAGACGTCGCCCAGCCTGGCCCCGCAGCGGGCGGCCGCGATACCGGCCTCAAGCGCATTTTCGGTGGCGGTCATTAGTTCTCTGGACCCGGGGCTGATTTCGCCCACGCCTACGGTGATGGCGGCGTCGCCGTGAAAATTCCGGTAAATCGCACCGAAGTCAAGGGAGACCAGGTCGCCTTCTCGGACGAACCGCTCGCCGGGGATGCCGTGGACCAGTTCGTCGTTGATGCTCACGCAGAGGTGGGCGGGGAAGCCGCGGTAGCCCTTGAAGGACGACCGCCCCCCCAGCCTCGCCAGCTCGCTTAAGGCCATTTCATCAAGCTCACTGGTCTTCAAACCCGGCTTTAAAGCCTCCCTCAGCTTCTCCAGTACCGTGGCCACAATCTTGCCTGCCTGCCTCATCGCTCCGATTTCTCTTTCGGATTTAATAATTATGCTCATCGTGTTCTGGACTTGTCAATGGCCGAGATGATTCGCCGGCTCACCTCGGCCGGGTTGCCCTCGCCGGCCACCTCCAGCAGCTTGCCCGCCCGGGAGTAGTGGCCTATCAGGGGCGCCGTCTGTTCGAAATAGACCTTGAGCCGGTTTTTCACCGTGGCCGGCGTGTCATCGGGTCGCTGGTAAAGCTCCCCGCCGCACTTATCGCACACCCCCGCTACCTTTGGCGGGGAACTGGTGAGGTGATAGGGCGTCTGGCAGTTGCGGCAGACCCACCGCCCCCCGAGACGCCTGATTAATTCCTCCTCGCTCACCTTGATATAAACTGCCTTATCAATTGCCTCCCCCCGCGCTTTAAGCGCTTTGTCCAGTGCCTGGGCCTGTTCCAGGTTCCGGGGGAAGCCGTCCAGGATGATGCCCTTCCGGCAGTCGGGTGCGGAGACGCGCTCCAGCACCATCCTGATGGTTATTTCGTCCGGTACCAGTTTTCCCCTGGCCATATACTCTTTAGCCCTGAGCCCCAGCCCGGTGCCTTTATCAAGGGCACTGCGGAACAGGTTTCCGGAGGCGATGTGCTCAAGGCCCAGCTTGCCAGCGACACTGGCCGCCTGTGTCCCTTTGCCCGCGCCGGGGGCACCCAGAAAGACCAGGTACAATCTCTAAAATACCCCTCCTGGAAATTACTTGATGAAGCCCTCGTAGCGGCGCATTACCAGCTGCGCTTCCATCTGCTTCATGGTATCCAGCACCACCCCGACCACGATAATCATGCCCAGGCTGGATAACTGGAGGTCAACGCCGGTCACCTCGCGGATGATAAAGGGCAGCACCGCCACCGCCGCCAGGAAGAGGGCGCCGGCCCAGGTGAGATGGAGGATGACGCTGTTAAGGTAACTGGCGGTGTTCTTACCCGGGCGGATACCCGGGATGAAGCCGCCCTGCTTCTGCAGCACGTTGGGCAGGTCCTGTTGCTGGAAGATGACCGTGGTGTAGAAAAAGGCAAAGCCGATTACCAGTATAAAATATAGTCCCCAGTAGACCATGCCCAGGGGCAGGCTGGCACCGGGATTAAGGACATTCACGATGTGGTTGGCAAAGTTCGGCGAAGCTCCCTGTGCCGCCGCGAAATAGCTGGCGACCAGGCTCGGGAAGAGGACCACCGACATGGCGAAGATGAGGGGAATCATGCCGGAGGTGTTGACACGCAGCGGGATGTGGGTCGCCCCGGACTGCCGGTACATGCGGCCGCCGCGGAAGACGCTGCGGGAGTACTGCACGGGTATGCGCCGGTGGGCCTCGGTGAAAATGACGATAAAGGCGGTGGTAAGTAGCGCGATGGCGACGTAGAAAAAGACCCCCAGCCAGTTGGTGCTCAACTGGATACCACCGCGTCCGACCAGTTCCGGCAGGCTGGCCACGATGCCGCCGAAGATGATGATGGAAATGCCGTTGCCGATGCCGTAGCTCGTAATCAGTTCGCCCAGCCAGACCAGGAAGATGGTGCCTGCAATCAGAGAAATTACCATGGTGACCATAGGCAGGGCAGAAACGCTGTCCAGGATACCTTCCCTCTGGAGAATAATCAACTGTGAGTAGCCCTGGAGACCGGCCAGGGGCACCACCAACCAGTGTGTTATCAGGTTGATGCGGTGACGGCCGCTCTCACCCTCCTTGGCCATAGCCTGAAGGCGGGGGATAACCGGCACCAGAAGCTGCATGATGATGGAGGCGGTGATGTAGGGATAGACTCCCATCGCCGCCACGCTCATATTTTTCATAGCGCCGCCGCTGAAGAGGTCGAGCATGCCCAGGAGCTGGTTGCTGGCGAAGAGTTGCCGCAGGGCTTCGAGGTCGACGTTCGGTAGCGGCACGTGCGCGATGAAGCGGAAAACGACCAGGATGCCGACCGTAACCAGAATGCGGCGTCTCAGGTCGGGCAGGCTGAAAGCATCGATGAGGGCCTGGAGCAGGCGCGGCCTAGTCTGTCTGGCTTGCAAGGGCTACCTCCGCCACTTTCCCCCCGGCGGCTTCGATTTTGCTCTTGGCCGCCGCCGAGAATTTGTGGGCTGTTACCGTAAGTGGCTGTTTCAACTCGCCGCTGGCCAGGATTTTAACCGGCTTGTGACTTGACTTGACCAGTCCCCGGCCAAGCAGCGTCCCGGGGGTAACTTCACTTTTGGCCTCGAAGACGCCAAGCTGCTTGACGTTGACCACCTGGTACTCAATGCGGAAAATGTTGGTGAAACCGCGTTTGCGGGGCAGTCGCTTGATAAGCGGCAACTGGCCGCCTTCAAAGCCGGGCCTCACTTTCCCGCCGGAACGGGCTTTCTGGCCTTTTTGGCCCCGGCCTGAATAGGAGCCGTGGCCGCTGGCATCACCCCGGCCGACTCGTTTGCGATTTTTCACCGCTCCGGGGGCGGGGTGCAACTCGTCCTGCCGGGTCATTTAGCTTCCTCCACTTTGACCAGGTGTCTCACTTTGTTAATCATGCCTCTGAGTGCGGAGCTGTCTTTGTGAATCACCTGCTGGTTCAAGCGCCGCAGTCCCAGCGCCCGCAGGGTCCTTTTTTGGTCCTCGGCGTAGCCGATGCCGCTTTTTTGCAAGGTCACCGCTAATTTAACCACCGGCTCCCCCCTTGCTCTCCGGGCTGCGCTTGCGCCGGGCCAGAGCATCCTCGGGCATTCGGAGCCGGCTCAAGGCCAGTATCGTAGCCCGGGCGGCGTTGGTCCGGTTGCTTGAGCCCAGTGACTTGGTGACGATGTCTTTGATTCCGGCGATTTCCAGTACGGACCGGACGCTGCCACCGGCAATCAGGCCGACACCGGGCGCCGCCGGTTTCAAGAGGACCCTGGCCGCCCCGTACTTCACGGTTATCTCGTGCGGTATGGTAGTGTTCTTGAAAGGCACCTCTATCAGGTTCTTTTTGGCCTCGGCGCTGGCCTTGGCGATGGCGGTGGGCACCTCCTTGGCCTTGCCCAGTCCCACGCCAACGTGGCCCTTACCGTCCCCAACCGCAACCAGGGCGCTGAAGCTCATCCGCTTGCCGCCCTTGACCACCTTGGAGACACGGTTGATGTAAATCAGTTTGTCGCTTAGCGTCAGTTGCGTCGGGTCAATTTTTTGTTTTATCACTTTATCATCGTTCCATTTAATAAAATCAGAATTTCAAGCCTGCCTTGCGGACAGCCTCGGCCAGTGCTTTGATACGGCCGTGGTACTGGTAGCCGCCGCGGTCGAACACCAGTTCTTTGATGCCGTTTTCTTTGGCCCGCTTACCCACCAGCGCCCCGACCTTTTCCGCCTCGGCCTGCTTGGTCTTTTTTTGGCCCGGCTCCGTGATTTCGGGTTCGAGCGAGGAGGCGGCGGCCAGGGTGTGTCCCCGGGTGTCGTCAATCACCTGAGCGTAAATATGGTTCAGGCTGCGGAAGACGCACAGGCGCGGCCGCTCGGGCGTACCCGAGACCTTGAGCCGGACCCGCTCGTGCCTCTTTAAGCGTGCTTGCCGGTAGTTAACGATGGTCATGAAAACTTTTCACCTACTTTTTACCGATGGCCTTGCCGGCTTTACCCGGTTTTAGCCGGACCAGTTCTCCGGCGTAGCGGATGCCTTTACCCTTGTAGGCGTCCGGGGGCCGGATAGCCCGGATTTCGGCGGCCATCTCGCCAACCGTTTCCCGGTTGATGCCGCTTACCTTGATGCGGTTGGGGGTCTCCGCGGCCAGCGTGATGCCGGGCAGCGGAGTTACCGTGACCGTGTGGGAGAAGCCCAGGCGCAATGCCAGCTCGGTCCCCTTCTGTTCCGCGCGGAAACCAACTCCCACGATATCGAGGTATTTCTGGAAGCCGTTGGTCACGCCCTCGACCATGTTGGCCACTAACGTTCTGGTCAGGCCGTGCATCGAGAGGTGTGCTTTCGAGTCGCTTGGCCGCGAGACGGTGAGCGTGCCCTCGGCCTGCTCGATGACCATATCCCGGTTCAGGGAGCGCTTGAGATCACCTTTGGGACCGGTCACGGTCACCTGCGCACCCTGGACGGCAATTTTGACGCCGTCCGGTATCTTGATTGGCTTTTTCCCCACTCTGGACATGGTTATTCCCCTACCAGACGTAACATAGTAATTCGCCGCCCATTTCCTGCTGGTAAGCCCGGTGGCCGGTCATTATCCCCTTTGGGGTTGAGACGATGGCGATACCCAGGCCGCCGTAGACCCGGGGGATTTCCCGGTTTTTAGCATAAATCCGCAGGCCGGGCTTCGAGACGCGCTCGATGCCGGAAATAAACGGCTGGTTTTTCTCGTCGAAGCGCAAGTGGGCTTTGATTACCCGCTGTGCTTTGTCCCGGAGCACTTCGTAGTCCTGGATGAAGCCTTCTTCCTTGAGAATCTTGATGATTGCCAGTTTCGTCTTGGAAGAGGGTATCATCGTGTAATCGTGCCGGGCCATACCGGCGTTGCGTATCCGGGTCAACATATCGGCAATTTGGTCTGAAATTACCATTTTACTACCTACCAGCTTGCTTTTCTTACGCCAGGAATTAGGCCGGACGAAGCCATTTTACGGAAACAGATGCGGCACAGGGAGAAATGCCGGATATAGGCCCGGGGCCGGCCGCACTGGGAACAGCGGTGGTGCTGCTGCACCGGGTGCTTCGGCGGGCGCTGGGACTTGATAATCATTGATTTCTTGGCCACTGGCTAATCTCCGTCGTGGGCAAAGGGCATGCCCAAAAGTTCCAATAGTTTTCTCGCTTCATCATCGGTTTTGGCGGTGGTCACGATGCAGACCTCAAGGCCTCTCACCTTGTCCACATCTTCGTAACCGATTTCCGGAAAGATGGTCTGCTCCTTGATGCCCAGCGTGTAATTGCCCCGCCCGTCAAAGGCAGTGCGGGGGACACCGGAGAACTCGCGGACCCTGGGCAGAACCATGTTTATCAGCTTATCGAGGAAGTTGTACATCCTCTCGCCGCGCAGAGTGACCATAATGCCCACCGGCATCCCCTCGCGCAGTTTGAAGGCGGCGATTGACTTCTTGGCGCGGGTGATGACCGGGTGCTGCCCGGCGATGGCGGTGATGTCTTCCTCGGCGGACTCCATGGCTTTGGAGTTCTGGATGGCCTCGCCCAGGCCGATATTGAGCACCACTTTTGCCAGGCGGGGAACACGCATCACGTTTTCATAGCCGAGACTCGCCTGGAGGGCGGGTACGACTTCGCGGCGGTACTTTTCTTTGAGGGTTACCATCTAGTCAATCACCTCACCACAGGCGCGGCAGAAGCGCACCTTGCGTCCGTCGTCTAAGAAACGGAAACCGACGCGGGCGGGCTTGTTGCACCGGCCGCAGAGCAGCATAACATTGGCCAGCGGCACCGGAGCTTCCCGCTCGATGATGCCTGCCTGACGGACATTACCCACCGCCCGGGCGTGTTTCTTAATCAGGTTGATGCCTTCCACCAGCAGGGTCTTTTTATCGGGGTGGGCAAAGCGGACTTTGCCCGTCTTGCCCCGGTCCTTACCCTTGATGACCAGGACGTTATCGTTCTTTCTGATTCTCATCGTTTTCCGCTCACAGGACCTCAGGTGCTAAGGACAGTATCTTGGTGAAGTTCTTTTCGCGCAGTTCCCGGGCTACCGGGCCGAAGATGCGGGTGCCTTTCGGGTTGTTCTTGTCGGTTAAAATCACGGCGGCGTTCTCGTCAAACCTGATGTAGGAGCCGTCCGGCCGCCGGTAAGGCTTGATGGAGCGCACGATGACCGCCCGCACCACGTCCCCCTTTTTCACCGAGGCGTTGGGAATGGCCTTCTTCACCGAGGCGACGATGATATCACCCAGCCGGCCGTATTTTCTGCCGGTGCCGCCGGGAATGCCGATGCACATCAGTGACCGGGCGCCGGTGTTGTCGGCCGCTTTGAGCCTGGTGTAGTTCTGTATCATTTGCTCTCGACTTCCGCCTTCTCGATTTCCTCAGGGCTTACCTCGACCACTTCGCCCTTTTTGATAATCTCGGCCACCCGCCACCGTTTGTCTTTTGATAGCGGGCGGGTTTCGACAATCCGTACCAAATCGGCCATGCGGGCCTCGTTCTTTTCATCGTGTGCTTTATATTTAGTGGTACGTCTGATGGTCTTTTTGTAGAGCGGGTGGTGCTTGGGCGTTTCAACCGCAACCACCACCGTCTTGTCCATCCGGTCGCTCACCACGCGGCCAATCCGGCTTTTAATCTTTTCCGTCATGCCTTTTCCTCGACTTCGGCCAGTTCCTTTTCCCGGGCGATGGTCTCGAACCGGGCAATCTTCTTTCTAACACGGGGAAGCTCCCGGTGGTTCACCAGCTGTTTGGTGGCCAGCCGGAACCGCAGGTTGAACAGCTCCTGGTGGGCTTCCTCAAGTTGCTTTTTCAGTTCGGCCTGACCCAGTGCCCTGATTTCTTCGAGCTTCAACTAACTTCCCCCCTCGGCTCCCCGGACAATAAATCTGGTCTCCAGCGGCAGCTTGTGGGCTGCCAGCCGCATCGCTTCCTTGGCGACTGGTTCGGTGACACCGCCCAGCTCGAACATAACCCGTCCGCGCCTGACCACGGCTACCCAGTGGTCGGGGGCACCCTTGCCGCCGCCCATTCGCGTCTCGGCTGGTTTTGAGGTCACGGGCTTATCGGGGAAAATGCGTATCCAGACCTTACCGCCGCGGCGCATATACCGCGTCATAGAGCGTCGGGCGGCTTCTATCTGCCGCGCCGTAACCCAGGCTCCGCTTATCGCCTGGAGGGCGTAATCACCGAAATTTATGGTGCTGCCGGCCACGGCGACGCCTTTTCGGTTCCCTTTATGAACTTTGCGGTGTTTTACCCGTTTCGGTTGTAACATTATTATGCCTCTGGTTCACGGCCGGGTTCTTCGGTCGGGGGGTTCTTCCTCCGGCTTTTCGCGGTCTTTGCCTCGGCCTCATTAACTTCGACGGTTTTCGCAGTCGTGTGTTTACGCGGTTTAGCGGGTGCCTCTTCGGTTGCTTCGGCCTCGTGGGCTTTGGCGGTTTTTGTGGCCGTATGTTTAACTGGCTTAGCGGGTGTCTCTTCGGCTGCCTCGGCCTCGTGGGCTTTGGCGGCTTTTGCGGCCGCATGCTTAACCGGTTTAGCGGGTGTCTCTTCGGCTGCCTCGGCCGCTTTTGCCTTGGGGGCGGCCTTACTCGGCCTGGTAGCCGGCTCGACTGCCTCGGCCCTGGGAGTTTCGGCAACTTCGGCTTTCTCGGTTAACACCTCAACCGCTGCGGTAGGCGTAACGGCCGCAACCGGTTTTCCGGTCGTTTCCGCGGTAGTCATTATCTCCGGGGCTTCGCTCGTTGCCACCTCGGGCATTTCCTCGGTTTCCGTTTCTTCGCGCTCGGGAAGGATATCGCCCTTATAGAGCCAGACCTTGACCCCGATGCGGCCCATGGTGGTGCGGGCTTCGGTAAAGCCGTAATCGATATCGGCGCGGATGGTTTGCAGCGGTACCCGTCCCTCGTGCATAACTTCCCGGCGGGCGATTTCGGCGCCACCCAGGCGGCCAGCGCAGCGGATTCTGATTCCCTTGGCCCCGGCCTGCATCGTGCGGAACATGGCCTGTTTCATTGCCCGGCGGTGGGCGATGCGGTGCGCTAACTGGTCAGCCACGGCTTTGGCCACCAGGAAAGCGTTCAGTTCCGGCTGCGGTATTTCCCGGATGTTAAGACGTATCTTTTTGCCAATCATTTTCTCGAGATTGGTCCTCATCTCGTCAACCCGCTGTCCCCCGCGTCCGATGACGATGCCGGGCCGGGCAGTGTGGATGGTGACGGTAACCTCGTTGGCCTGCCTTTCGATTTCGATGCTGGCGATGCCGGCGTCAGCATACTTGTCGTTTATCGCTTTGCGCAGCTTTATGTCCTCGCGTAAAAACTCCGCGTAGTTCTTATCGGCGTACCATCTCGACTGCCAGTCGGTGGTGATCCCGATTCTAAAAACTACCGGGTTAACTTTGCGTCCCATCAGGCCTCCAGCTCATCAACGATAACCGTAATATGGCTCGAACGCTTGAGTATCGGGCTGACCCGCCCACGGGAGCGGGCGCGGTGTCGCTTCAAAAAAGGGGCCGCATCGGCGGTGATACGCACGATTTTAAGGTCCGCGGCCAAAAGCTGATAGTTGTTTTCCGCGTTGGCCGCGGCTGATTTCACCGCCTTGGCCACCACTACGGCCGAGGGCGTCGGGGTGAACTTGAGGATGTCGAGTGCCTCCTTCACCATCTTGCCCCGCACCATATCAACCACGAGGCGCACTTTCCGCGGTGAAATGCCGGTATTTTTGAAAACCGATTTTACTTGCATTTGATAATTATTCCGGCCCCTTCTTTACCGGGGCGGCTCTTTCGGCTCTTGAGGTATGCCCGCGGAAAGTCCGCGTGGGGGCAAACTCGCCCAGCTTGTGGCCCACCATATTTTCGGTGATAAAGACCGCCACGTGCCGGCGGCCATCATGCACGCCAATCGTCAGCCCCAACATCTGGGGCGTAATCGTGGAGGCGCGTGCCCAGGTCTTGATGATGGCCTTCTGCCCCGAGCGTATCAGGGCATCGACTTTCTTCATCAGTTTCGGGCTAGTGGCCGGTCCCTTTTTGGTTGACCTTGACATTATTTGCCTCTTCGCTTGACAATCATTTTATCCGATGGTTTGCGCTTGCGGGTCCTGTAGCCCAGGGCCGGCTTGCCCCAGGGCGTCTTCGGCCCGGGCATGCCAATCGGCGACTTGCCTTCACCACCACCGTGCGGATGGTCACGCGGCGTCATGGCGGAACCTCTCACGGTCGGCCTGATACCCATCCAGCGCTTGCGGCCCGCTTTGCCCAGGTTGATGTTCTGGTGCTCAACGTTACCCATTTGCCCGATGGTGGCCATACACTCGAGGTTGACGCGCCGCATCTCACCCGAGGGCAGCCGCACCAGGGCGAAGCCGCCTTCTTTGCTCATAAGCTGGGCGCTGGCCCCGGCGCTGCGCACCATCTGGCCGCCTTTGCCCTTTTGCAATTCAATATTATGTATCATGGTGCCGGTGGGAATGGCCTTCATAGGCAGGGCATTACCCGGTTTGATTTCGGGGTTTTCCGCCGATACCACGGTCTGTCCCACCTCAACCCCCAGCGGTGCCAGGATATAGCGCTTTTCACCGTCGGCGTAGAAAATCAGCGCAATCCGGGCGGAGCGGTTGGGGTCGTATTCGATGGCGGCCACCCGTCCCGGCACGCTGATTTTATCCCGCTTGAAATCGATGATGCGGGTATTTCGCTTGGCGCCGCCGCCGCGGTGACGGACGGTAATCCTACCCTGGTTGTTGCGTCCCGACTTCTGCGGCCGCGACCGGACCAGCGATTTTTCCGGCCTGGTTTTGGTTATTTCTTTGAAATCCGCCCCGGTCATACCCCTTCGGCCAGGGGAAGTTGGACGGTAGACTTTCAGTGCCACGGCTTAAACTCCCTCGAAGAACGCGATTTTATCACCCGCTTTTAAGGTGACCACGGCTTTCCGCCACTTGGGCCGTTGAACGATTCTTCTGCCCATCCGGCGGCTTTTACCGGCCACCGTCATCACGTTCACTCCGGTTACCTTGACCTTAAAAGCTTTCTCCACCGCCTTGGCTATCTGGGGTTTGGTGCTGCCCCTGGCGACTTCGAAAACGTATTTACCGGTTTCCCCAAGTGCGGTGCTCTTTTCGGTCAGTACCGGGCGGCGCAGGACCTCATACGTGTGCATCGTTGCCCCCCGCTCGTCTCTGTCCCCACAGTTGCTCGGTACGGCGCAACGCTTCCTCGGTGATGAGCAACTCCCGGTATTTTAACATATCAAGCGTGTTGAGTATATGGACCGGCATCGTCTTGATGCCCGGTATGTTACGGGCGGACTTTACCAGATTTTCCTCAACCCCGCTGGTGGCGATGATGGCGGAAGTCCCCACCCCCAGGGTGCTCAGGATTCCCAGAATATCACGGGTCTTGGACGTCTCAAGCGCCAGTGACTCAAGCACCTTCAGGTCTCCGTCCCTGGCTTTGGCCGAGAGGAGGCACCTTAAGGCCAGGCGGCGCATCTTTTTCGGCATCGCCTGCCGGTAGTCTCGGGGTTTCGGCGCGAAGACGATGCCGCCGCCGCGTCTCAGTGGCGATTTGATGCTGCCCGCCCGGGCGTTGCCGGTATGCTTCTGGCGGAAAAGCTTGCGGGTGCTGCCGCTGACCTCGGACCTCGTCTTGGCGCTGGCCGTGCCCTGACGCTCGTTGGCCTGCTGCCGCACCATTGCCTGGTGTACCACCGCTTCGTTGAAAGGCACGGCGAAGACATCATCGCTGATGTCGATATTCTTCACCACTTCGCCCGAAAGGTTATAAACCGGGACTTCCACGCCTATTTTCCCCCTGATTTACTGATAATCAGCAGTCCCCCCCTGGCTCCGGGCACCGCGCCCTTGACCAGCAGGCGGTTATGGTCGGGTTCAGTCTTGATTACCTCAAGGTTTAGCACCGTGACCCGCGCGTCGCCCATATGCCCCGCCATGCGCATTCCTTTGAAGACTCTGCCGGGAGAGGTGGTGGCGCCGATTGCGCCCGGGGCGCGGTGACGGTCTGACTGCCCGTGGGTCTTGGGGCCGCCGGCGAAACCGTGGCGCTTGACCACCCCGGCGAAGCCCCTGCCCTTGGACCAGCCGATGACGTTGACCCGGTCACCGGCCTGGAACAGGCTCACGTCCAGCTTCTGGCCGACTTCGAGACCTTTGGTGTCATTCACCCGGAACTCCCGCAGGTATTTGAACTGTCCCAGTTTTTTTAAGTGTCCGCGCTGGGGAGAGTTCAAGCGCTTCGATTCGCCAAAGCCAAGCTGGGCAGCCTGATAGCCTTCCTTGTCCGGTTGTTTAAGCTGGGTTACCGTGCAAGGGCCGGCCTCAATAACCGTAAGCGCCTCAACCTTGCCGTTTTCCCTAAATGCCTGGGTCATCCCCAGTTTTTTACCTATCAGTCCGTTAATCATCGCCGGTGTTACCATTCCTACAGTTTGATATCAATGTTGACCCCTGAGGGCAGGTTCAGCTTGGTCAGGGAGTCAATCGTCTTGGACGTGGTCTCGATGATGTCAATCAGCCGCTTGTGGGTACGTATCTCGAATGCCTCCTGAGAGTCCTTGTCGATGAAAGGCGAGCGGATGACGCTGAACCTCTGGATGCGGGTCGGCAGCGGTATCGGGCCGCTGATTACCGCCCCGGTAGCTTCCAGGGCCTCGGCAATCTGTACCGCGGCCTGGTCAAGTATCCTGTGGTCATAGCTCTTCAAGCGGATGCGAATCCTCTGCTTAGGCATGGGTTTTACCTGCCGTTTTAATCTCTGTGGCCAGCGCCGCCGGCAACTCCTGGTACTGGTAGAACTGCATCGAGTGGGTGGCCCGGCCCTGTGTCAGTGAGCGCAGGCCGGTGGTGTAGCCGAAGCTCTCCGACAGGGGGACCAGGGCATGGATGGAGCAGATTTCCCCCTGGGTCTCGATGAGTTCGATACGGCCTCGCCGGGAGTTTAAGTCGCCGATGATATCCCCCATAAATTCGTGGGGGGCGATTACGGAAAGCTTCATGATTGGCTCCAGTAGAATGGGGCAGGCTTTAGCCATACCCGCTTTGAACGCCAGCACCCCCGCCATTTTGAAAGCGAGCTCCGAAGAGTCCACATCGTGGTAGCTGCCGTCGAAAAGGGTCGCTTTGACATCAACCACCGGATAGCCCGCCACCACGCCGGTCTCCATCGCCTCTCTGATGCCTGCGGCTACCGGCGGGATAAATTGCCTGGGTATGGTCGCGCCCTTGATGCGGTCAACGAACTCAAAACCGCTGCCTTTTTCCCCGGGCTCAATTACAATCCAGACACGCCCGAACTGGCCGTGGCCGCCGGTCTGCTGGACAAAGCGGCCTTCGGCTTCCACCTTGGCGGTGATGGTCTCCTTGTAGGCGACCCTCGGGTTGCCGATATTCGCCTGGACGCTGAATTCGCTCACCAGCCGGCTGACGATGACATCCAGGTGCAGCTCCCCCATACCGGAGATGATGGTCTGTCCGGTTTCCTTATTATAATTTACCTTAAAGGTGGGGTCTTCTTCGGTCAGCTTCTGCAAAGCTTCGCCGATGCGGTCCTGGTCGGCCCTGGTCTTGGGCTCGACCGCGATGGCGAGCACCGGGTCAGGGAAATTAATCGATTCCAGAAGCAGTGGCTGTGCCGTGGTGCTGAGGGTATCACCGGTAAAGGTGTTTTTCAGGCCCAGGCTGGCGACGATGGCGCCGGTATCCGTCTCCTGGATGTCCTCGCGGTGGTTGGCGTGCATCAAAAGCAGCCGGCCGATGCGCTCGCGCTTGCTTCGACTGGCGTTATAGACCTCGGCGCCGGCCTTGATATGCCCCGAATACACCCTCAGGTAGACCAGCCGGCCTACGAAGGGGTCGGTGACCACTTTGAAAGCCAGGGCGGCAAATGGCGCTTCATCGCTCGGGGGGAGAGTGATTTCGGTGTCATGGCGGGCATCGGTCGCCTTTAACGGCGGGACGTCCAGCGGGGAAGGCAGATAGTCAACCACGGCGTCAAGCAGGGTATGAACGCCTTTATTGCGCAGGGCGGAGCCGCAGAGCACCGGCACGACTTTATTGGCGATGGTGGCGCTCCTGATAACCCGTTTTAAGTCAGCGGCGCTGACTTCCTTGCCGTCAAGGTAGGTGAGCAGGACTTCGTCATCAAATTCGGCAACTTTTTCCACCAGTGACTGGCGGTACTCGGCGCAGGCAGCCCGCGCGTCTTCCGGGATAGGGATTTCCGCCGGGGGTACGTCGGCCTCGTCGGCAAAGCGCCATGCCCGGTTCTCCACCAGGTCAACCAGGCCGTAATATTCAGTCTCGTTACCCAGTGGCAGATGGATGGGGATGGGGTTGGCGTCCAGCCGCTTTTTAATCATGGCGACGCTCCAGTGGAAGTTGGCGCCCACCCGGTCCATCTTGTTGATGAAGCAGATGCGGGGCACGTGATAGCGGTCGGCCTGCCGCCACACCGCTTCCGACTGGGCTTCCACGCCGCTTACGGCATCGAAGACCACCACCCCGCCGTCCAGTACCCGCAGGCACCGTTCAACCTCGGCGGTGAAATCGATGTGTCCCGGGGTGTCAATGATATTGATGCGCTGCTGCTGCCAGTAGCAGCTGGTGGCCGCGGCGGTGATGGTGATGCCACGCGCTTTTTCCTGTTCCATCCAGTCCATCACCGCGGTGCCCTCGTGCACTTCGCCCATCTTGTAGGTGCGCCCGGTGTAGTACAGTATCCGTTCGGTGACCGTAGTCTTACCGGCGTCAATGTGGGCGATGATGGCGATATTCCTGATTTTATCTAAAGGATAACTTCTGGGCACCGTCGTGTCCCCGGCTTTAGGTTTTACTTCTAACGGACTTTTTGCCATGTTACTGCTAATTTAACCTCTTATTATTACCACCGATAGTGGGCGAAGGCCCGGTTGGCCTCGGCCATCTTGTGGGTATCCTCTCGTTTCTTTATCGTCGTCCCGGTCCCCTTGGAGGCCTCCGCTAGCTCGGAGGCCAGCTTCTCGGCCATGCTCTTGCCTTTCCGGCTCCGGCTTGCCTGTAAAATCCAGCGCATCGCCAGAGAAAGGCCGCGTACCGGGGGCACTTCCACCGGCACCTGATAGGTCGCGCCGCCTACCCGGCGGGGTTTTACCTGGAGCAGGGGCGTGGCGTTTTTGAGCGCCTGCTCTAAAACCGAAAGGCCGGACTTGTGTTCCTGCTGCTCCAGGATGCCGAGGGCACCGTAGATGATACCTTCCGCGGTATTCTTCTGCCCCCGCATCATAAGCCGGTTAATCATTACCGCCACGAGCGGGCTGTTATATTTGGCGTCAGGCAGCGTCCGCCGCTTATTTATCCGTGCCCGTCTTGGCATTTTCCCTCCTTGGATTTACAGAAAGGTAGAAAATAGCGTGGCTCCCGTGCCGGATTACGCCGTCACCCCGGTTGCCTTTGGTCTTTTGGCGCCGTACTTGCTGCGGCCCTGCTTGCGGTTCTGCACGCCGCTTGCGTCCAGGGCACCCCGGATAATGTGGTAGCGCACGCCGGGCAGGTCCTTAACCCGGCCGCCGCGAATCAACACTACCGAGTGTTCCTGGAGCTCGTGTCCTTCCCCGGGGATATAGGCGGTCACTTCCATACCGTTGGTCAACCGGACGCGGGCGATTTTGCGCAGCGCCGAGTTCGGTTTCTTGGGCGTGGTCGTCTTTACCTGGAGACAGACTCCCCGCTTCTGGGGGGAACCCCGCCCCTCGCTGGTGCGGTTTTTCAGGGCGTTGAAGGTTACGCGCAGCGCCGGCGCCTTGACCTTCTTGGTCATCGGCTTACGCCCCTTGCGTACCAACTGGTTAATCGTCGGCAAAACTGGCTCCTTTTGTCCCTCACAATGTAAATGGATGAGCTTGGGCTCATCCATTCGCAGCCATAGTCAACAACTAACCGTCTGGCCTATAGCGGAAGAACGCAATTTGGAAGTGTACCATACTCAAAGACTTGCTGTCAACACTTACTACGGGCTATTCTATAATAATAATTGGCTCCGCCGGGCGGGTCAGCCGTTTCCCGTCATCGCCTCGGTAGCCGCCAGCTTTATTACCGTGAGGGAGGCGCTTCGCTATGCCGGAAGAACTGGGTAAAATCGAAAAGCCCCAGGCCAGCCATTTTGCCAGTTCGAGGAAGCTCTATTTCGTCCCCCTGGCCAATACCTCGCCGGAGGCGGAGAAGGCCTATACCGAGCGTTTCGAAAAATACTGGGCGCAGGTAAGCGAGCAGCTTGCCGGGCTGGAACTCAAACTGGGCACAGTCAAAAAGTTGTACCACGAGTTCGTCGCCGAAGGTGGCGATGAAGGCGCTAAAATAGCCGGGCAGCTCAACCCTAAAAGCGCCGGCATTATCAGCGAGCGGCTGGAGCGGGGTGCCAGCCTGGAGGCCATCGAGGACGAGGTGGTGCTTGGCGAGTTCATGGACTGGAGCCGGTGCCTGAGCATCGGTCTGCAGAGTGAAGCGGTCTTGAGCGCCGTTCTGCAGGCTTTTAACGGGGTCAGCAAAAAGAGGGACGGGCACCTGGCGCGGCGCATTGACGAGACACTTGGCCCCGAAGAGGCCGGTGTCCTTATTATGCGCGAGGGGCACCAGGTGCAGTTCGCCCGTGATATTCAGGTGATATATATCGCGCCCCCGGCCCTGGACGAGCTGAAACGCTGGCTGCGCGACCAGCGGGCGGAGAAATAGGCTTAAGTTTTCCCGCCCGTTTGATGGTTTAAGTTTATTGACAAGAGCGGGTAACTGGCGTAGAATTTGGTCGGCTTGTGTTTTACCCGCCTCTCCCCGGAAGGTAAGCCGGTTTCTCTTCACGCTACATGGAACGACATTAAAAGAGCCTAATGGTGAATTCGCCCACAAAAACCCCGGAAAACATATTCAAGGCATTAGGCACTAAGCGACTTCGAATGTCACGTGTGGTTACGCTTTGTCCGTAGCCGGACTGGTTAAGACGTTCTCGGGAGGTTGTCATGTCGGTAAAGGAGCGTCTCGCTGAGATATTGGGCCAGGACAATGTGCTCGCTAGCCCGGAGGTGATGGCGCCTTACGGCCGTGACCACAGCACCGAAGCGCCGGGGCAATTTACCTGTGTCGCCCGTCCCCGGACGGTGTCCCAGACCCAGAAAGTGATTGAGCTCGCCAATGAGCTTAAATTCGCGGTGGTGCCCCAGACTTCCAGAGTCCATTTCCACGGTGGCGCCGTGCCCAAGGAGGGTGGCGTTGTCCTGGACCTGGCGGGCATGGACCGAATCGTGGAAATCGTAAGCGGGTCGATGGTGGCCCACCTCCAGGTCGGGGTGACCTGGGAGCAGTTCTGCACGGAGCTCGAAGCCAGGGGCTACACGCCCATCATCCCCCTGCTTCCCCACGTGTCCCGGTCGGTGATTATGGATTACCTGGAAAGAGAGCCGCCGGTCATGCAGAACCACGAGGTTGCCGAGCCGCTACTCTCGATGCAGGTCGTCTGGGGCAACGGCGAGCTGTTCGTCACCGGCTCCGCCAGTGTCGCCAGTTTCCGGAGCGGACAGTGCCTGGCCGACGGCGTGCTGCCGACCGGCCCCGGCCCGATGAGCTACGACACTTTCCTGTACGGCGCGCAGGGCACCATGGGGGTGGTGACCTGGGGTGTGGTGGAAATCGAAGAGAAACCGACGCTGAGCAAGGCCTTCTTCATCCCGGCCAGCAGCCTGGAGCAGCTGGTTGAGCCGGCTTACCAGATACTGAGGGCCGGCATCTGTCACGAATGCCTCATCCTCAACGATACCAATCTGGCCGCCATTTTAGCCACAAGCCCGGAGCAGTTCCAACGCCTGCGGGCATTGCTGCCCGCCTGGACGGCGGTAGTGGTGCAGCGGGCGCTGCGCCGCCGCCCCGAGGAGAAGCTGGCTTACCAGGCAGACTGTCTGCGCCAGATGATGGGGGCATCCTTCCGCGGTCTTGACCTCTGGGAGACGCTGCCCGGGGTGGCTGCCGCCGAGAAGGTGCTGCCGGAGATGCTCCGAAAACCCTGGCCCAGGGAGCGGCCCTACTGGAAACACGCCTACCGGGGTGGCTGTGAAGACCTTCAGTTCATGACAACCCTGGAGCGGCTTGGCTGGTACCTGCCGGAGGTAAACGCCGTGGCCGCCGAGTATCAGTATGCCTCGGCTGATATTGGGGTCTACGTCCAGCCGGTGCAGGACGGGCACGCCTGCCAGCTCCAGTTCAGCTTCTATTATGACCCGGAGGACGCCGCGGAAAAGGCGCTAATCCGGGAGCTTCGCCGCCAGGCCACCGCCGCGGTCATGGCCCGGGGCGCTTATATTACCCGTCCCTATCCGGTCGTCGCCGACCTGGTCTACCAGAAGTACGGCGAGTACGCCGCATTACTGAGGCGCTTCAAAAAACATTTCGACCCAAGCGGTATCCTGAACCCGGGTAACCTGTGCTTTTAGAGAACTCTGGAAGGAGAAGCAAGTGGCAGAAGAGAAGCTGGAGCTGGGGCTGAACCTTGATGATTATCAGTATGACGCCCGACATTATCCCGCCCAGGGTCATGGCCGCTGGATAGACTATAACTACGTTCAGGGCATCGATTTCTCATCGCGGTGCCCCACCTGGCAGAACCAGGATTTTGACGCCTACGGTATCGCCGGTAAGTGCGACATCGTTGACTACCTGCTCCGGGGCAAGCTGGACTACGCCTCGCCCACCCTGAAGGACGTCGTTTTCCGCGACCCCATGTGCGGCAGCTGCGACATTGCCGGTAAGCGTAATCTTGATTTTGAGTTCCAACTGATGCTGGAGTCGCTCCGGGTGCGGCTGGTGGAAAAGGGCTACGGCCCGATGCCCCAGCACGTTGCGGTGACCGATTGCATCCTGAAAAGCGGTAACCGCTTTGGCCGCGCCCAGTCGGAGCGGAAAAGCTGGCTGCCCAGGGACATCAAGCCCCAGGCTAAGGCTGATACCCTCTATTTCGCAGGCTGCCGGGCGGCCATGACCGACACCGCGATAAGCCAGGCGACCGCTAGAATAATGGCGGCGGCCAATGTGCCCTTCAGGCTGCTTGATAACGAGCCCTGCTGCGGGCACTTCGTTTTTATCACCGGGCAACTCGCCAAAGCCAAGAAGCTCGCCGCCGAAAATCTCAAGCTCATCCGTAAGGCCGGGGCCAAAACGGTGGTCTTCAGCTGTGCCGAGTGCTACAAGACGTTCAAGGTTGACTATCCCAAGATGCTGGGTTTCGCCACTTCTGAGCTTGGTTTTGAGGTAAAGCACATCACGGAACTGGCCGACCAGTGGCTTAAAGAAGGCTCGCTCAAGCTGAATCACCCGCTGGATATCAAGGTGACCTACCACGACCCCTGTAACCTGGGGCGAATGAGCGAACCGTGGCTGCCCTGGGCGGGCAAGCGGGGGCAGTGGGGTGTTTTCGAACCGCCGCGTGTGCTTCGGCGGGGCGTTCACGGCGTCTATGAGCCGCCGCGCAACCTCCTTCGGGCGATTAAGGGCCTGACACTGGCCGAGATGGTGCGCCACCACGAGAATGCCTTTTGCTCCGGGGCTGACGGCGGCGTGCCGGAAGCCTTTCCCGATTTCGCCCGCTGGACGGCGAGTGAGCGAATGCGGGAAGCGGCCAGCACCGGCGCTGAGGCCGTAGTTACCGCTTGTCCCGGCTGCAAGGCGGCCTTTACCGGGGCAGAAAGCGGCCTGAAAATTTACGATATCACCGAGCTACTCGTTAAGGCGACTGGCTGAAGACGATAGGGGGATTTTAGACGATTGCCAGTGAGTGCTTTCCCGAACATGCGAGGAGATGGTCATCAGGGCTAAAGGCCAGGAGGATTGATAGATGATTGGGCAGGAAGTTTTTCAGAACATCACTGAGGAAGCTTGCCGGGCGCTGGAAAACATCGTCGGCCACGAATACCTGAGCACCGACCCGGTTCTCTGCAGCGCCTACGTTGGCCGCGGCTTTGACCGGCAGATTTTCTATTTCACTGGGATATCGCGGGCGCCGGCGGCAGTGGTGATGCCGGAGAACACCGAGCAGGTGGCCCGCATCGTGAAGGTCTGTAACCTCTACCAGATACCCTTTACCCCCATGTCCAGCTACGGTATGGCCTTCGGCGGCCCGAACTTCCGTGACGACTTTCTGTTCATCGACTTAAAGCGGATGAACCGGATGCGGCTCGACGAGAAAAATATGTACGTCGTGGTCGAGCCGGCGGTCAACTTCGCCCAGATGCACGGCGAAACGCTTAAAAGGGGACTGATTGGCTGCATGCCGGGCGGTGGCGGCGGCGCCTCGGTTTTAGCTAACTCCCTGGTCAACGGCATGGGGCTCTTTAACTACCGGATAACCTACTCCTCCCAGCGCCGCTGGAACGGCGTGGAGTGGGTCTCGCCGGAGGGCGAAATCTACCGCTTCGGCTCGCTGGTCGAAGGTGACGATAGCTGGTACTGGCAGGACGGCCCCGGTCCCAACTTGAGCGGCCTGCTGCACGGCATCACCGGCTGGGGCGGCGCCATGGGCATCGTTACTAAAATGTCCACCAAGCTCTACCCCTTCCCGCCCAGGAAGCTGGAGCCGGAGGGCGTGAGCTACGATAGCTGCGTGAAGCTGCCCGAGGACCGGGTGAAGTGGTATAACTTCAGCTTCACCAACGAGGAAGACGTGGAGAAGGCCCTCGGGGAGATTACCCGGGCGCGCATCGGGTTTATCGTTAACCGGGTGCCCTCTTTCTGGCGGGAAATCGCCAAGACCCGGGGCGACCTGGCCTACCGTAACCGCTTCTGGGAGTTCTGGAACCAGCGGACGAGAGAGGAAGTCTCGGGGCGGCGTATCATGCGGATATTGCTTGCCGGACGTTCGGGTCAGGCTGAACTTGAGTATGAAGAGCGGGTGCTCATGGACATCGTTAAGGAGAACGGCGGCAAGCTTCTTTCGGCGAGGCAGGTGGACGAGGCCTCATTCTTTGCGGTCAACTCCCTGGGCATGTGGCAGCCGACCGGCATGTTCGGCGACTGCGATACCGGTATGGAGAGCTTGAAAGCTATCCGGGCTATGGGAGAGCGGTGGCGCAAGCGCGAGACCGAGCCGGAGTACAACGCCGATTTCCTCGACCCGAAGGGGGACACCCCCTGGTATATGGCCTACAACATGGGACGCCTCTATTACAGCGAACTCCACGCCTGGCCGGATGCCGCCCAGATAGACCGTGGCGACGAGAACGTCCACAAGCCGGGGCTTGAAGACCGGTTCATGCGGTGGCGCGTGAGCGAGGCAGGCCGCATCATCATCGAGACCGGTAACCAGGGCTTTTTCTACTCGCTGGTAACGCCGGTGCGCGTTTTTGCACCCGCCCTCCAGAACTACGACGTCTGGCTGGACCGCTTCAAGGCGGAGTTCGACCCTAAAGGAATCTCCGCGCCGGGGCACCCCTACATCTTCGATAAGGTTGTGGACGAGGTCTTCCCCGGGGCCATCACCGACGAGCTAAAAGATGCGGTTAATAAAGTGGCCGAAGGCCCCTGGAACGGTAACCCGGAGTAGATAGGCTCATTAAGCCGAGAAATAAGCCGGCCGGTCATCGTGTCAGGTGGCCGGCCTTTTTGTTGCCAGCATTTCCCTAGTAGAAGCCCAAATTTTATTTCCCGTGAGTTTGTAGGATTTGAAACCTATCCCCTGTCCCCTTCCCTTGGTGATTGATTAAGGGAAGGGGCAAAGTTTTTATTGAGAGGGGGCAAAGCCCCCTCTATGACACCCCCTGAAAAATTTTATGTCCGGTTCGGTTGACGCTCTTATCACGCTTCTTTATAATACCATCAACCGACTACTGATTTATTCGTGGGGAAGTATGGATAAAGAATATATGCTCAGGGAGATGCGTTGCACAGCTAAGGAAAACAATGGTATTCCGTTGGGGATGGATCGTTTTGAAAAGGAAACAGGCATTAAGCCATACGATTGGCAGAAACATTGGGCGAGATATAGCGATTTTGTTGTTGAAGCCGGATTTACGCCAAACCAAAAGCAATCAGCATATGATGAACAATTTTTGTTTGATAAGCTTATTTCTTTAATTAGAGAGATTGGGAGATTCCCAACTTCTATAGAAATCAGATTAAAAGCTAACAAAAGCGACAATTTCCCCTACCCTCAAACGCTACGTGAACGGTTAGGGAAAAAGGCTGAGCTTATTAACAAACTACTTGCTCATTGCGAAGGTAAGCCTGAATATTCGGATGTTTTGGCTATTTGCCGGGGGGTTGCTGCAGTCACAGAAAAAGAGCCTGAGCAAAATTCTAAAGAGGCTGATGTTGAATATGGTTACGTATACCTGATGAAATTCCAGCGTGTCTACAAAATCGGCAGCAGTAAAAATCCTGAAAGGCGCAACTATGAGTTGGGCACAAAGCTACCGGAAGACCTAAAAATATTGCACAAAATTAGAACCGATGACCCGTTTGGCATCGAAGCCTACTGGCATAACAGGTTCAAAGACAAGAGAACAAGGGGAGAATATTTTGCCCTCTCGCCTGAAGATATTTCGTCGTTCAGAAGAAGAAAGTTCATGTAAGGGATAGGTTTCCCATTTCAAATAGGCTGGAAGTTCTGTTGAGGTGAAAATATCGGGTGTTTAAGAGGGGCGTCAGCCCCTCTTTCTTTTTCTTCCCCCTCGCCCGCCCCGCAGGTGGGAGAGGGGGATACAGGGGGTGAGGGAGACAAATAAATCAGCCCTTTGAAGAATAGACTGATTTACCCGAAAAAAGCGATGGACGGTCAGGCCTCGAGTTGAATGATAGCCTGGTAACACGCCTAGAAGTTATAGAATTTGGCCATCTCGTTTTCCGGGATATCGAAGGTCGAGTTTAAGGGCGGCAGCGGCTCCTTGTAGAAAAAGAGCGGCAGCCGGTCGGTGGCCGGGCCGAGTCCGGCGGCCAGGTTGAACTCGTGTTCCATCTTCAGCAGGCTCTTGCCCAACGCCATGAATTCCCGGCGGTGCATCTGCCAGCCGAACTTGGTGTTGAGCATGCCGGTGACGCCGCTGAAGGCCTTCCGCGAGTTGAGCAGTGGGGTGTGGGTGAACTGGCAGAGGCCGGTTGAGTCCATGGCGGTCTGGAAGGTCTGGATGGCTCTTGAAGCTTCCACCTGACCCTCAACCTGGAGCTTGGGAACGTTGCGCCAGTTCGGTACCCAGCCGAGGTTTACGCCCACCATGTAGCCGGCGCCGTGGTCGGCGCCCATGGTGGACTTGGCCTCGGTAACCCCCATGCCCTTGATGACGCGCGGGTCGTAGGCGACCATGGCCTGCCCCTTCACCACCGGCACCCGAGCGACACCAAACACTCTCGCGGCGGTGGCGGCGCCGCTGGCGATGATGCGGCCCAGGTAGCTCTGGCGGCCTATCTCCCGCGCCAGTTCTAGAGCGCCCCGGGCGTCGCCGAACTCGATAAGTCCTGCCTCCATAGCCATGGCGATGGCCACGCCGGTATCGATGGTGTCCACCCCGTAATCATTGCAGAGGTTGCCCAGCTCGGCGATGGCGTCCAGGTCGCCGATTTCCAGGTTGGGGCCGAAGGCCCAGAGAGTCTCGTACTCGGGAGACTTGCCCATAAATTTGCCGTCTTTACCGTGGTAGGTGCGGTGGCAGCGCACCACACAGCCGGGAGAACAGGGCAGGGTAAGCTTACCGCCGCGTTCCTTGATGGTCTGGCGCAGCTTCTTGCCGGAGACTTCCTCGACTTTTTCGAACTGACCGAATCGGAAATTGCGGGTGGGCAGCGCCCCCTCCTTGTTGATGATGGTGACCGCCGCCGGCGAGCCGAAGATGGGCATGCCCTGTCCGGTGGCGGGGTCAGCCAGCACGCTGGACGACCACATGCGGTTAAAGCGTAAAAACTCGTGGCTATCGCCCATGGGCACCGGTTCCGTCCCCCGGTCATCAATGACGATGGCTTTTAAGTGTTTCGAACCCATCACCGCGCCCAATCCCCCACGGCCAGCGTGACGGCAGGGGCGGTTGTCCATGTCGGTGGCGGCGATTGAGCTTGCGGATAGTTTCATTTCTCCCGCCTGGCCGATGCTGAGGTAGCCCACCTTATCGCCGAACTCCTCGGACAGGATGGCAACGGTGTCGTTATTGCCCCGCCCCTTAAGTTTGGTGGCGGGCTCTAACCGGGCATCTTCGCGGCTAACGTGCAGAATATAAAGCTCATCCTTTTGGGGCAGTTCCTCGACGATGATGGCGGCGATACCGAGGCGCGCCAATTTCATAGCGGCGACCCCGCCCGGCGAGGACTCTTTGATGCCGCCGGTGAGCGGGCTTTTTGCCCCGATGGAAAGCCGGCCGCTGCAGGCGGCGGGCGTGCCGCTGAGTAGCCCCGGAGCGATAACCAGTTTATTCTCTACGGCCAGGGGGTGGGCCCGCGGGTCAACTTCGCGGGCGATGATGGTCGAGGTGAGGCCGCGTCCTCCCAGACCCCGGTATTCGTCAGGTACGGGATTTGAGCTTACCTTCCCCGTGCTCATATCTACGCGTAGTAACCTGTCCATCGCTCTCCTTTCCCCCCGGCTAGGCGTCTTTGGGCTTCTCCGGCGGGGTTTTGGCTTTCTCGGCCAGTTCCTGCTGGGCTTTTTCCACACGGGCCACGTCAATGAAGCGGCCGGAATTGGCCACGTTTTTGGGGTCGAGGGCTTTCTTTATTTTGGCCAGCGGCAGGTGGTAGTTGGCAAACTTTGGCCCCACGATGTCCGCCGGTGCCAGGTTGGTGGTGAAGGCGCACATACCAGCCTTGATATCGTGCTGGAGCCAGTCCATGGCCTCTTTCATGACCTCCTGGCAGACCGCATCGATTTTCTCGTGGCTCTGGTCCACGGTGCAGCCGCCGGCGTGGCAGAAATCGAAAGGCAGCACCCAGGCGGAGTTGCCGTTGTCTTCGAGGAAGGGCGGCTTGTAGCCCTCGATGTGCTTCCAGTGCTCGTCCTGGGCGTTGAATACGGCGTCCAGCGAGTCGGCGAAGAGCATCGAGGTGTGCATGGTGTTGCCTGGCCGCGTCCAGCGGAAACCGTAGTTATCGCGAATCAAAGTGTTGGCGATGAAGGGCTTGAGCTTATCGTAGATTTCCTGGCTCACCTCTTTGCCGCCGGTTGCCTTGATGATACCGGCCAGCACCTTTTCTTCGTAGGCCACCTGTTTGGCCGAAGCGAAGGGAAAGAGACAGATGGCGACCAGGTTGAGGCATTCCTTGCGCCAGTAGCCCTCTTCGAGCAGCTTTAGATATTCTTCGTTGGACTTGGCGTATTCCCAGGCGATGAGCTGGGTGCCCCAGCGCTGCATGATACCGCCGATTTCCGCCTTGCCGATGGCGTACATGCCGTCGGCGCAGGCTTTCTCGGTGGGGTAGTTGATGAAGTGCCACTGGAAGTCTTCCGGAAGCTCGCTTGTCTTGCAGGGGCGGATATCGGCCACCGGGAAGTATTTGGGGCCGGGCCAGGGGTGGAGCTTTACCGCGAGGCGGGTGATGATACCGAAAGCGCCGTTTTCCGAGACCAGCCCCTTGCGCAGGTTTCGGAGGTCGGGGCCGGGGCCTTCGCCCCAGAAATAGCCGGCGGCGGGTACCGCGAGCGAACCGGTGGTCATGATGTCGCCGGTGGGTAGCACCCATTCCATGCCCAGGATGTTGCGGGTGGCGAAGCCGGTGCGGTAGGCGCTGCCGTGCCAGCCGTGCCAGACGTGATTGGCCAGCGCCATGGCCTGGGCGCCAACCAGGGGGATGCCGTTGAACAGCCCCCGTTTCATCGCCTCGGCCTGCAGCTGGGCGTGAGTCACGTAGGGCTGGATGATGGCGAACATATTCTTTTCGTCGATTTCCACCTGGGTCATCCGCTTGGGGTCGATGATGCACCAGTAGCGCTTGGCCGGGCCGTGCAGGGGCATCATCACCCCCGAGCCCATGATGGAGTAGGGGGAACTCGTAGCGCGTCGCCAGCTGCGCGATGCGCTGGATATCCTGGGTGTCCCTGGGCAGGACCACGAACTCCGGTTTCCGGGCACGGTTCAAGGTGGCCACCGCGAAAAGACAGCGGCTGTAGGCGGTCATGGTGGCCGGGCCGCGGCGCACGTTTTCTTCCCCGAGGATATTTAGCAGTTCCTGAAAGATTAAATTGTGTTTTTCATCGCCGTAGGGCATTTGTCTTTCCTCCTCGTTGCCGGGCGCTGTCCACCAGTTCCACGATGTCAATCACTTTTATCTTCTCGCCCATTTCCGTAATGGCGTCCCCCAGGCTCCGCTCGCACCAGGGGCAGGCGGTGACGATGGCCTCGGCCCCGGTTTCCTTTGCCTCCAGGATGCGCTGGCCGGCGGTGTAGCGGTTGAAATCGGGGTAGGTGTCAATGACGCCGCCGCCGGCGCCGCAGCACCAGGCGCACTCGCGGTTGCGGAACATTTCCACCAGCTCCACGCCGGGGATGGCCTTGATGATGTCCCGGGGCGTCTCGTAAATGCCCATCGAGCGCTCGGCGGGGTTGAAGACGCTGATTGCCTGCGAAAGGCGGCGTCCCAGGTGGCAGGGGTCGTGGTAGGTGACCCGCATGGGGAGCTTCCGGTCGAGCTTGATTTTGCCCTGGGCGATGAGGCGGGCAAGGAACTCGACCATGTGCAGCACCTCCACCTTCGAGCCGACCTCAGGGTAGAGCCGTTTCATAGCGTAGTAGCCGTCGGAGCAGGCGGTGACCACGGTCTTAACGCCGGCGTTCTTCCAGGCGTCAATGTTGTTCTCGGCATACTTGGTGAACTCGCCCTGGTAGCCCATCTGGGCGGGGCGGGCGCCGCAGCAGTTTTCGTCTTTGCCCATGATGCCGAAGTCCACCCCGGCATCTCTCATGATTTCGGCCACCGTCCGGGGGACTTTCCAGAGCTCCTCGTCAAAGCTGAAGCGGCAGCCCACGAAGAAAGCCACCTCGGCGCTCTGCTCGGCCAGGTTCTTGATGCCCAGTCCCTCGGCCCACCTGCCCCGGTCGGCCTTGCGGCCCATCATGGCGTTGTCCTCTTTCCTCAGGCTTTCCAGGATGGGCATATACTGGGGCAGCAGCTGGCCGTCCCCCACCATCTTGGCGCGCATTTCCAGGATAACGTTGATGGGGCTCATGTCGTGGACGCCCTTGCACATGACGTCGCAGCCGCCGCAGGTGTTGCAGGCATAGAGAATGTCTAAAATTTCAGGGTCGTCTTCGTATTTTAGGTCGCCGTCAATCAGCCCCAGGCTCACGTCCATCCGTCCCTGGGCGGCGTAGGTGTCGAAAAGGTAATAGGCGTTTGAGGGGCAGATGCGCGCGAATCGGGCGTCCTTGACCTCCCAGTTGTCAATCCACTTGCAGTTGTTACATCTTAAGCAGTACCAGGCGTTCTTGCGGAAGTCCCAGTACCACTTCTTATTAAAATCGTCGGTGGGCAGGGAGAGTTTTTTTTCTTCGGCGCTCATCTCGTCTCCTTAGAAACACAGTTTGCCGGGGTTTAAGGTGTGCCTGGGGTCGTAAGCGTCTTTCACTATTTTCAGGGTGGTGGTATAGCCCGTGGCGTGGGAATAGACCAGGTCGGCCCAGGGCCCGTAGGGGGTGGTGAAGAAGCCGCCCATCTTCGCCACGGCTTGGCTCGCCGCCAGGTGAAGTTCCCTTGCCCGGCTCACCCCGGCCTTGTTTTCCGGGTGATAGTGCAGACCGAACTGGAGGAAGCCGGCACGCGCGCGGTCCAGAGGCTGCAGGTAGCCCCCGATATCACCGGCGTCAACGCCGTGTTTGGCGGCGACCGCGCCAATGGCCTCCTCGAACTCGGCAGCGCGGCCCAGGGTGGTGTGGAAAAAGATGTCGCTCGAAGCGCCGGTGTGGCGATGTTTCCAGTAGGTTTCGGCAGGCCAGGGCTGGCGCAGCATCTTTGGTAGTTTGGCGTCGAGTTTGGTGATACCGGCTAAGGTCCGGGCCGGTTTGAATTTCAGCTCCGAGGCTATCTCCGCCAAAGCCTCTTCTTCGTAGGCGATTTTCTCGTCGGGCAGGAAGTCCAGGCTTGAGAGTATGAGAATGACCGTCCAGGGCGCAAGTTTGGCTTTAAGCTTGTCGAACTCCCCGCCAATACCCCCGGCCAGGATGGCCGCCAGGTTGAGACGGTTTAAGGCGAAGCATTCGTAGCCGAGCATGCGCCGCTCGATGCGGTAGAGCGGTTCGATTAAATCTTCCAGGCGGTCGAAGGCGATGAAAAAGGTCTTATCCTTTACCGGTAGGAACTCGGCTTTTAAGTTGGCCCAGGTGGTGATGCCCAGCGTGCCCTGGGCCCCCTGCCAGAGCCGGGCGCCGGGCACAAAAGCGTCGGGGAAACACTGGTCTTTCATGGCCTTGCCCAGCGCCGTGCCCGTCCAGAAAAGCTCACCGCTGGCCAGCACCAGCTCCTGGCTTGCCACCTGGTCGCTGTATTCCGTCTTGGGGATGAGGATGGGCTCCCTTTCCAGGAGGCTGGTGACCACCGATTTGGCCGGGTGCGGCAAGAGGGGACTCGAGACCATCATGCCCTCTTTAGCCAGCGCTTCCTGGACTTGCGCCCAGGTTACTCCCGCCTCGACCTTGACTTTCTTGTTCCTCGGGTCAATCTGCCGGATTTTGTTCATGCGGCTAAGGTCAACGATAATCCCGCCCTGGTCGGGTATGCCCGCGCCGTAGTAGCCGACCCCCGAGGAGCGGGGGGTGACCGGGATGCCTCTATCGTTGGCGTATTTTACGACCTGCTGCACCTCTTCGGTAGAGCCCGCCCGGGCAACCAGGTCCGGCCGCCTCGGTTGTACCAGGCTCCAGTCCCCGGCGTACCGTTCCAGCGTCTTTTGGTCGTCGGCGACGTAATCAGCCCCCAGGATGGCACTCAAATCCTCTTTCAGCGCCACGTTATGCCTCCCGTATCTGGATTTTCGGATTACATCCCGGTGAATTCGGTACCGCCGTCAACGCAGACACACTGGCCGGTGACGAAGTCCGATTCCTCGGTGGCGAAGTAGAGGACGGTGCCCACCTGGTCTTCCGCCATCTGCCTTCGCTTGATGGCCCGCATGTTAATCAAGGTTTTTTCGCCTGCCTCGGAATAGCTGGCCATTTTCAGGCTGGCCTCGGTGGCTACGTAGCCGATGGCCAGGCAGTTCACGGTGATATTGTAGCGCCCCAGCGCCATGGCCAGTCCCCGGGTGTTGGAGATGACCGCTGCCTTGGAGCTGGTGTAGGGGAGCAGGCCATGGAAGCCCTGGTGCACTGTGGCCGAGCTGATGTTGACGATTTTACCCCGGCCCCGTTCCCGTATCATGGGCACCGCCGCCTTGGTCATGCGCCAGCCGCCGACGACGTTGATATTGAAGCTGTTGGCCCACTCTTCTTCCGTCCAGTCGCTCCAGCGTTTGAAGTCGATGTCGCCGTAGAGGGCGGCGTTGTTGACCAGGATGTCCAGCCCGCCGAAGTTGTCCTTGGCGAGCTTGACGATGGCGTCGCATGGCGACTGGCTCGAGATGTCCAGCTTGGTGCCGACCGCTTTCCCGCCCTTAGCGATGATTTCTTTGGCGACCGCTTCCGCCCGCTCGCCGTGCCGCTGCCCGATGACCACCGCGGCACCTTCGGCGGCCAGTCCCATGGAGATGGCCTGGCCGATGCCCTGGCCCCCACCGGTCACGATGGCTACCTTGTCCTTCAACCTCATTTTCGCCGTCCTCCTTTCCGGGTATTTTGAAAGTAAATTTCTGAAGTTAGCCAAACTAGCGTTTGTTTGCTATAATGCTAAAGCATGCCGCCGTCCTTGTCAAGGCAGGTTTAATGCGGCGACAGTCGCCGGTGAAGGGAAAATTCAGGTAAAAATCGAAGGGGGTGTCGGTTCTCCCCGGAGGTAAGCCATGGCCGAAACAACTGAGGGCAGCGGTTCGAAGAAAGAGCAGATACTCAAGATTGCCGCCCGGATGTTCTGTGACCGTACCTATCACGGGACGACTCTCCAGGATATTGCCCGGGAAGCGGGCATGCTCAAAGGCAGCCTCTATTATTACATCTCCAGCAAAGAGCGGCTGCTCGCCGACATTATCTCCGAGGCGGTCAATTCCCTGAACGAGGGCCTGGTGAGGGTGGAGAACGCCGACCTGCCCCCCGAGCAGCGGCTGGGGGAGATTATCCGGGAGCACGTGCGCTTCAACGCCGATTTCCGTGAGGCGGGCACCCTGTTTTTGACCGAGCGGCATGTCCTGGCCTCGCTGGATATGGCAGCGGTGAACCGCATCATCGACCGGCGTAACAAGTTGCTTGCCGGGACGCTGCGCGAGGCGGTTAGCCGGGGCATTTACCACCCGGTTGATATCCGCCTCACCTCGCTGGCCATCATCGGGCTTTGTAATTCACTCCTGTTCTGGTACCGGCCCTCGGGCCGCCTCGCCTATGAGGCAATCGCGGATGCCTTTTTCGAGATGGTGCAGCAGGGGTTACTGGTCAGGTAAGAAGCTACTCGATGGTAATCCGGCCACCGTGTTCGGCCACGACCTCGCCGATGATGGCCGCTTCTTGGACGCCCTCTCGCTTAAGGTTTTTGAGCAGCGCCGCCGCTTTTTCCGGCGCAAGGGCGATGAGCAGCCCGCCCGAGGTCTGGGGGTCGAAGAGCAGGTCTCTTAAATGTTCAGGGACACCTCTGCCGAAGCTAACCATACTGCGGCGGTATTCCCGGTTGCGCCCCAGGCCGCCGGGAATAAATCCCTTCCGGGCAAGTTCTGTGGCCCCGGGCAGGAGAGGCACCTCGGCAGCCCGGATGACCAGGCCCACGCCGGTGCCGTCCACCATCTCCGCAGCGTGGCCCAGCAGCCCGAAGCCGGTGACGTCGGTGGCGGCGCTTACCCCTTGAGCCATCATCAGCTCACTGGCCCGCCGGTTTAATGTGGACATAGACTTAACGGCTTGGGTAATGGCCTCTTTGCTGGCGGTGCCCCGCTTGATGGCGGTGCTGATGATGCCGGTGCCAATGGCTTTGGTCAGGATGAGATGGTCGCCGGGACGGGCACGGTTGTTTTGCACAACCTTCCTGGGGTGAATGGTGCCGCAAACCGCCATGCCGTATTTCATCTCCGGGTCGTCGATGCTGTGCCCGCCTACCAGTAGCACGCCCGCCTCACGCAGCTTGTCCAGCCCGCCGAGCAGGGTCTCTTTAAGAATCGCGAGGTCGAGGGTTTTAGTCGGGAAGCAGACGATGTTCAGGGCGGTGAGGGGGCGGCCTCCTTTGGCGTAGACATCGCTCAGGGCGTTGGCCGCGGCAATCTGGCCGAACTGGTACGGCTCATCTACGATGGGGGTGAAGAAATCAACCGTATGTATGAGTGCCAGGTCATCGCTCAGGCGGTAAACGCCAGCATCCTCCGCCCGCTCCAGCCCGATGATGAGATTCGGGTCGCTGATGAGCGGTAGCGAGGCCAGCACCTGGTTAAGGTCTCCCGGACCGATTTTACAGGCTCAACCCGCGCCGTGGACGGTCTCGGTGAGGCGTTTTTTCTCGAGCATGTCTCTCCCTCCCGCCAACAGTTTAGCTTTCCGGCGGCCAAATAGCAACCGGCTGGCTCTCCGATTGGGGCGGCCAGAATATTTTGCCCTGAGCGGTAAAATGGCCATTTTACCTATTGACAACTACGTTCAGGTGTTGTATGTTTCAGGCACAACCTAATAAGGAGGGAGCTTCATGCAGGCCTATTGTGTCAAATGCCGCACCAAGAGAGAGGTGAAAACCCCCAGGCAGATCACGATGAAAAACGGTAAACCTGCCACCCAGGGGGTCTGCCCCGTCTGCGGCACCAAGATGTTCCGCATCGGTAAGGGTTAGCCGGGGATAGCGGCCAGGGGCAGCCCGCAAACGGTTGCCCAGACAATTGAATAATGCGTAGAAAGGTAACCCGTCTCCAGGTGGGAGGGTTACTTTTCTTTATGTGTCTTAAGTAGTTCGCGGAAATTCACCAGCTGCTGGTACTCAATCAGGCCGCTTTCGGCGATGTTGTCCACGGTGATGCCCTGCTCAAAGACCGCTGCCAGGGGATTCAAACCCCCGACTAATGCCATGCCGATGCGGTTTAAGCCTACCGCGAGCTGGCAGATAGGCTCGCTGGTATTCCCCAGGACATAGACGCCATTGATGCCGGCTTCCTTGAGCAAAGCCGTTTTCTCCACGACGGATGCCCGGGCCGGGGCCGGCAGTTCCCGGAAGTTGGCCAGCATCTTGCCGCTACCGCTTCGCGCGATTTCCGTAACGCTGGTCATGCGCGCCCGGATGAACTGCTCGGACGGGTCAACCGAGGTGCCGTCGTAGCTGATGACCGCCACAAACCGCCGGGGCTGGCGGTCCCTGATTTCGAGGACACCGCCGAAGCGTGACTCAACGGGCACCCCGCATTTGAGCAAAAAGCCGTTGATGACGGCGCTGCAGACCGTGGCCAGGCCGATTTTACCCGCGGGCACCACCACCGAACCCAGCTTTTCGCCTTCCCGGGCGGTGGCCACCAGCTGGCTTACGCAGATGCCGGCGTTAAAGGCCTCGCTCATGGCATCTAAAGCTCCCGGGAAAAGCTTGCGGTCAATGAGCGAGGTGTTGATGGGCAAAAGGCCGGAGCGTTTGACCGGGTCGAAGGTGGTCTGGAAGGCCAGGAGTTCCAGCTTTTCGTTGATGAAGTGGAGCTGTTCCGGGGCCAGCGCCATCTTGAGTTCATCGATGCCCGGTGGCGTCAGCATCCGGCCGTCACGCCCCATCGGCTGGGTATAGCCCCGCTCGTCGGTTATTCGGAGGTGGTAGCGGATGGCCCGCTCGCTTAGAGAGATGCCGTGGCGTTCCAGCTCGCGGGCGATGGTGATTGACCCCAGTGGCTCCGAAGATTCACTTAAGACCTTCAGGATGGCAATGATTTTTCGCTCGGTATCGGCGCCGGCGGCCTGTACCATGCTCGCTCCCTCCAAAACTGGCGGATGTCATTGATTATAGCAGCTAGCCCGTTAAAAACGGAAGTGGCGGCCGTTAAGGTCGCCACTTTTACCGGCGTTTGGTCTCCCCTAAAGGATGGGGAGGTACTTGTTAATCTCGTATTCGGTTACCTGCACCCGGTACTGGTCCCACTCGATTTTCTTATTTTCGATGAAAGCGTTGAAGACGTGCTCGCCCAGTGCCTGGCGCACCAGCGGGCTCTTTTCCGCGAGCAGAACGGCTTCCTGCAGGCTGGCCGGCAGGGTACCGATGCCCCGGGCTTTTCTTTCTTCCTCGCTCATTTCGTAGACGTTCTCCTCGACCGGCGTTGGCGGCTCAAGACCTTGCTCGATGCCTTCTAAGCCGGCGGCCAGCATCACGCTGAAGACCAGGTAGGGGTTGCAGGCCGGGTCGGGCGAGCGGTACTCGATGCGGGTGGCCTTTTCTTTGCCCGGTCGGTACTCGGGGACGCGGATGAGGTCGGAGCGGTTGCGCCGCGCCCAGGATATGTAGACCGGTGCTTCGTAGCCGGGCACCAGGCGTTTGTAGGAGTTGACCCACTGGCTGGTGATGGCCGTGATTTCGGGAGCGTGTTTCAGCAGCCCGGCGATGTAGCTCTTGGCCAGCTTGGAGAGATGGTATTTGTCCTTCGGGTCGAAAAAGGCGTTGCGGTCTTCTTTGACGAGCGACTGGTGGACGTGCATGCCGCTGCCGTTCTGCCCGAAGATCGGCTTGGGCATAAAGGTGGCGTAGATACCGTTAGCCCGGGCAATCTCCTTGACCAGCAGCCGGTAGGTCATCACGTTGTCCGCCATGGTCAGGGCGTCGGTGTATCTCATATCAATCTCATGCTGGCTGAAGGCGACTTCGTGGTGGGAGTATTCCACGCCGATGCCCATGTCCTCCAGGGCGAGCACCGTCTCTTTCCTCGGTGACTTGGCGGTATCCATCGGTGTCATGTCAAAATAACCGCTTCTGTCCAGCACCTCGGTGCCTTTGTCGTCTTTGAAGTAGAAATACTCCAGCTCCGGGCCGACGTAATAGGTATAGCCCAGGTCCTTGGCCTTTTTTAAGTTTCTCTTGAGAACGAACCTCGGGTCACCCTCGAAAGGCTCGCCGCCGGGTCGTAAAATATCGCAGAACATCCGGGCGACCGCGAACTCTTCCCTCGGCCTCCAGGATAGTAACTGGAAAGTCTGCGGGTCCGGCCGGGCTACCATGTCGCTTTCATCGATGCGGGCAAAACCCTCGATGGAAGAGCCGTCAAAGCCCATGCCTTCTTCTAAAGCCCCTTCCAGCTCTTCACGGGTGATGGCGAAGCTCTTTAACATACCCAGGATGTCGGTAAACCAGAGCCTCAGGAATCTGACGTTACGCTCCTTGACGGT
>JAZDKE010000010.1:0-7071 GCA_043803245.1 Chloroflexota bacterium | reverse complement strand
TGGAACGGCGTTTTCAGCCGGAGTTCGTCCGCGAACCCGGCGTAGAGGCGACCATCGAGATACACAAAGCGCTGCGACCCCGCTACGAAGAGCACCATCACATTAAAATCAGCGACTAAGCCCAGTAGGCCGCCGCCCGCTTAAGCCAGCGTTACATTTCCGACCGGCACCTGCCGGACAAGGCGATTGACCTGATTGACGAGGCGGCCTCAAAGCTGCGCCTTGATACCGAGAGCGCCCCACCGAAGCTCCAGCAGCTTGACGGGAGATTGAAACTGCTAACCAACGAGGAGGAGGCAGCCTCCCAGCGGCAGGACTACGCCCGCGCCGCCGAACTAAAGAGCGAGAAACTACGCCTGGAAGACGAGTACCAGCAGGCCAAAAGCAAATGGCTCAGCGAAAGGAAGGACGGCGGCGGTAACACCGTGGGCGAGAAGGACATCGCCAATCTCATATCGAGCTGGACAGGCATTCCGGTTTCCCAGATGCTGGAAGGTGAAGCCGAGCGACTCCTGCACATGGAAGACCGAATCCACGAGCGGATGGTGGACCAGGAAGAGGCGGTCACCGCCGTCTGCGACGCCATCAGAAGGAGCCGCGCGGGCTTGAGCGACCCGAGGCGTCCCATCGGCAGCTTCATGTTCCTGGGCCCGACCGGCGTGGGCAAGACCGAGCTTGCCCGGACCCTGGCAAGGTTCCTTTTCGACGACGAGAGCGCGATGGTGCGCCTGGACATGTCGGAGTACCAGGAGAAACACACCGTCTCCCGCTTGATAGGCGCGCCGCCAGGCTACGTCGGCTACGAGGAGGGCGGCCAGCTCACCGAAGCGGTAAGAAGGCGTCCCTACCGCGTCATCCTGCTCGATGAAATTGAGAAAGCCCACCCGGAGGTCTATAACAGCCTGCTCCAGATGCTGGACGACGGGCGTATGACCGACGGTCAGGGCCGCACCGTATCCTTCAAGAACACGGTGGTCGTCATGACCAGCAACGCCGGGGGGGAACTCATCAAGCGCGAGTCCCGAATCGGTTTCGCCACCGGTCAGGAAGCTGGCGCCCGCAAGCAAAGCTACCAGGATATGAAAGACAAGGTGATGGCCGAAGTCAGGAAAATCTTCCGACCCGAGTTCCTAAACCGGCTGGACGACATCATCGTCTTCCACGAGCTCAACGAGGCCCAGCTGCGGAGCATCGTAGAACTGATGACCAAAGACCTCCAGAAACGGCTGGAAGAGCGACATCTCCGCATCGAAATCACGGAGGAAGCCAAGGCATGGCTGGCCAAGGAAGGCTTTGACCCCATCTACGGCGCCCGGCCGCTGCGGCGGGCCATCGAACATCACGTGGAAAACGCCCTGGCCAACAAACTGCTGCGCGGCGAGTTCAAGGAGGGTGATACCGTGGTGGTTGATTTAGACAAACAGACTCTGGTTTTCCGCGCCAAGACCAAAGCCCGCGGAAGGTCCCGCGCCGCAAAATAGCCAGAAAAGGTAAGTGTGGGTTCGACCGTAAAAACCGGTAAAAAACGCTGGCAAGCATATGCCGGCATCCTGGGCATGATACTGGGTATCGTGCTCGCGGTCGCGGTCGTCTATTTCTACCAAGACATCCGGAAATTCGAGCAGTACGGCTACCTGTGGGCTTTTATCATCAGCCTCTTCGGCGGGTCCACCATCCTGGCACCGATACCGATGACGCCGGTCATCTTTGCCCTGGGCACGGTCATCAAACCTGCCTACGCACCATACCTGGGGCCGGTGTTCGTGGGCATGGCGGCCGGTTTCGGGGAAGCGCTGGGGGGTCTCACCATCTACTGGACGGGCTGGACCGGCCGGTCGGCGCTCGCCAACGCGGGAAACCTGAGAATCCAGAAAATCTACCAGTGGCTCCTTGGCTGGATTAGCCGGAAAGGCTCTCTGTCCCTTTTTGTCCTCTCGGCGGTAATCAACCCCTTTTTCTACCCGGCGGGACTGGCCTGCGGAGCGTTACGCTTCGGGTTGTGGCGCTATTTCCTAATCTCCTGGGCGGGCAAGACCATCAAGGGGATAACGGTGGCGGCGGCAGGCTACTGGGGGCTGGGTAGCCTGCTGCGTCTTTTCGGTATCCCGGTCTAGCCCCCTCTAGCGCCTTAAACTGCGCCGGGGGTTAAACACCGCCTCGGGACCACAGATGTAACCGGCAATGGCGCTGGCCGCGGCTACCGCCGGACCAGCCAGGTAGACGAAAGACTCCGGACTTCCCATCCGCCCGACAAAATTGCGGTTGGTGGTCGAGATGGCGCGTTCCCCCGAGGCTAAAATCCCCATGTGACCGCCGAGACACGGACCGCAGGTCGGGGTGCTCACCGCTGCCCCGGCCCGTATAAAGGTCTCAATCAGCCCCTCAGCCAGCGCCTCAAGGTAAACCCGGGGCGTGCCGGGAATGATGAGGCAGCGGACATCTCGGTGGACTTTACTGCCGGCCAGCACTTTAGCTGCCACTCTCAGGTCATCGATGCGGCCATTAGTGCAGCTGCCAATCACCGCCTGGTCAATGGCGATGTGGGCTATTTCGCTTACCGGTTTAACGTTGGCCGGCGAGTGTGGCAGGGCCACCTGAGGCTCAAGCCGGCTTACGTCATACTCAATCACCCGGGCATATTCGGCATCGGCGTCCGGCTGGTAGACGGTGTAGGGACGCCTGGCCCGAGGGCTAACGTAGGCCAGCGTCTTATCATCCACCGGGAAAATACCGGTCTTGGCACCGGCTTCGATGGCCATGTTGGCCATGGTGAAGCGTCCGTCCATGCCAAGCTCGCTAATAGTCCTGCCGGTAAACTCCATAGCCGCGTAGAGGGCGCCATCCACGCCGATATCACCGATGGTGTGCAGGATGATGTCTTTACCCCCCACCCACTCACCGAGACGGCCGTGGTAAACGAATTTGATGGTCGGCGGCACCTTCAGCCAGATTTCGCCGCTGGCCATGGCCGAGGCGACATCAGTGGAGCCCATACCGGTGGCGAAGGCGCCCACCGCGCCGTAGGTGCAGGTATGGGAATCAGCCCCGATGACCACGTCACCGGGCAGCACCAGCCCCTTCTCCGGCAGGAGGACATGCTCGATGCCCATCTCACCGACTTCAAAGTGAAGGATACCCTGCTCGCGGGCGAACTCCCGCATGAGCTTCGCCTGCTCGGCGGAGGCGATGTCCTTGTTAGGCACGAAATGGTCAGGGACCAGGACCACTTTGGCCGGGTCGAAGACCCGCGTTACCCCGATGCGCCGGAACTCCCGGATGGCAATGGGCGCGGTGATGTCATTGGCCAGGATGAGGTCCACCGGGACACTGAGAAACTCGCCCGGGACTAACCTGGCCTTACCGGTATGCGCCGCCAGTATCTTCTCGACTAAAGTCAATCTCTCTCCCCCGGTTTGGTTTCTTTGTGGCGCGGCGCTATTTTTTCTTCGACAACCCTCAGGATGATAAGGGAGGCTACGATGAGCCCGGTAGCCACGGTGGCGATGAGGTAAAGGCCGGCCCCGGCCGCCATGCCGATACCGGCTACCGCCCAGACGCTGGCGGCGGTGGTCAGACCGCCGACATCCCCTCCCCGGCGGATGATGGCACCGGCCCCAAGGAAGCCGATGCCGGTTACCACTCCGGCGGCGACGCGCGCCGGGTCGCCGCCAAAACCAAAGACCGAAATGATGGTAAACAGAGCCGAGCCGGCGCTGATGAGGATATTGGTCTTCAGGCCCGCCGGCTTGCCGGCCCTAAAGCGTTCAAAACCAATCACCGACCCGAGAGCCATCGCCACCAGCAGACGGAGAACCATTTCCAGTTCGGGACTCAAGTATGATACCTCCCAGACGAAAGCTAGCCAGTCCCCCTGGCCGCCAGCAAGCGGTTCAGCGCATTGATGTAAGCCTTGGCGCTGGCCACGATGATGTCGGTATCGGCGCCGCGCCCGGTGTAGGTCGTGCCGCCACTCTCAATGCGGATGAGCACCTCGCCGATAGCGTCAATCCCTTCGGTCACCGACTTGACACTGAACTCGGTGAGCTGGTTGGTTACGCCTACCAGGCGGTTAATCGAACGGTAAACGGCGTCCACCGGACCAGTACCCAGGGCGGCATCGGCCAGCACCTTGCCGCCGGGGCCAATCAGCCTCACCGCCGCGGTGGGGATACCCCGGTCGCCGCAGGTAACCTGAATCCGGTCAAGGTGATAGGTCTCCGAGATGGTGCGCTGCTCTTCGGCAATGAGCGACTCGATGTCCTTGTCCGAGATTTCCTTTTTCTTATCGGCGAGCTCCTTAAAAACGGCAAAGGCCCGCTCGAAATTCTCATCGGTGAGGGTGTAACCCAGCTCCGCCAGGCGCTCCCGGAAAGCGTGTCGCCCACTGAGCTTGCCCAGCACCAGGCTAGAGCCCGGTACGCCCACCAGCCGGGGGTCCATGATTTCGTAAGTCCTGGGCATCTTGATGACGCCGTCCTGATGAATACCGGACTGGTGCCGGAAAGCGTTAGCCCCGACCACGGCCTTATTGGGCTGTACCGGGAAGCCGGTGAGCTCGCTCACCAGGCGGCTGGTACGGTATATCTGCCGGGTATCAATGCCCGTGGCCAGGCCGAAGAAATCGCCGCGGGTCTTAAGGGCCATCACGATTTCTTCGAGCGAGGCGTTGCCCGCCCGCTCGCCGATGCCGTTGATGGTGCACTCAACCTGGCGGGCGCCGCACCTGACTGACTCCAGGCTGTTAGCCACCGCCAGTCCCAGGTCATTGTGACAGTGCACGCTGATAACCGCCCGACCGGCGCTGGGCACTCTCTCGAAGATGCCGCTAATCAATTCACCGAACTCACCTGGTACCGCGTAACCTACCGTGTCTGGTATATTGACGGTGGTGGCCCCGGCGTCTATCGCCGTCTCGACAATCTGGTAGAGATAGGCCGGCTCGGCGCGGCTGGCGTCCATGGGGGGAGAACTCAACATCGGCGGTGTGCTTTTTGGCCCAGGCCACCATCTGGCGGGTCATCGCCAGTATTTCCTCGCGGCTCTTCTTGAGCTGGTGCATGAGATGGATGTCTGAAGCCGAGAGAAAGACGTGGATACGGGGGTTTTCGGCGGTTTTCAGGGCTTCCCACGCCCGGTCGATATCGGCCGGTACCGCCCGAGCCAGGCCGCAGACGATGAGTCCGCGGATTTCCCGGGCGATGTTGCTCACGGCTTCGAAGTCGCTCGGGCCATTAACCGGCATGCCCGCTTCGATAACGTCTACGCCCAGCCTGGCCAGCTGCCGGGCGATTTCCAGCTTTTCCTGGGTATTGAGGGTGCCCCCCGCCGCCTGCTCGCCATCCCGGAGCGTAGTATCAAAAACGATTACTTTGTCCATCGCTATGTTCCTCCTTGGGAGAATTTCTGAAGGATAAAACCACCGGTTCCCCTCTCCGTTAGACCAGAGAGGGGCTGGTAAGTACGAGCTTTATTCTCCCCGAAAAGGCACATATGTGGTGCGGCATCGTCGTATGTCCGTATTATATACGCTTGGCGCCGGTGATGTCTATTTCTTGAGCCAGGGCATCATGCCGCGCAGTTCCTTGCCCACCGTCTCAATCATGTGCTCCGCCTCGATGCGCTTTAAAGCGTTGAATGAGGGGCGGCCCGCCTGGTTCTCTAAAATCCATTCCCGGGCAAAAGTCCCGTCCTGTACTTCGGCCAGGATATCATCCATCTCCTCGCGGACGAGGTCGTTGATGACCCTCGGCCCCCGGACGTAACCGCCGTACTCGGCGGTATCGCTGATGGAGTAGCGCATATAGCTTAGGCCACCCTGCTGAATCAAATCAACGATCAGCTTGAGCTCGTGCAGGCATTCGAAGTAGGCGATTTCCGGCTGGTAGCCGGCGTTGACCAGTGTCTCAAAACCCGCCTTGATTAGCTCCGAGACGCCACCCACCAGCACCGCCTGCTCACCGAAAAGGTCGGTCTCCGTCTCTTCGGCGAAGGTAGTCTCGATGACGCCGGCACGGCTGCAGCCAATGCCCCGAGCGTAGGCCAGGGCATTCGCCAGTGCCTTACCGGAGACATCCTGGTGCACCGCCACGATAGCCGGGGCCCCTCCCCCCTCAGTATAGACCCGCCGCAACATGTGACCGGGGCACTTGGGCGCCACCATGGTGACATCGATATCAGCCGGCGGGACAATCTGACCATAGTGGATATTGAAGCCGTGAGCGAACATCAGCGTCTTGCCCGCGCTGAGCTCCGGCTGGACTTCGGCCAGATAGATATTCCGCTGCAACTGGTCGGGCGCCAGTATCATGATGATATTCGACTCCCGGGCCATCTCCTTCGCGGAGACGACCTTGAAACCGGCCTCATTGGCCGCCTGCCAGCCGGATGACCCCTTGGCCTCGGCCACGACCACTTTTTGACCACTATCTCTCAAGTTCTGGGCGTGGGCATGCCCCTGACTGCCGAAACCGAGCACGCCAATCGTCTTGCCCTCCAGATGTTTTAAGTCACAATCCTTATCATAGTAAATCTTGGCCACTAATAACCCCCCTTAGTTTATTTCTCCGCCGGACCGGCGGACTTCTGGCTGCGGCCACCCCGGTGGGAGGAACCGCCCGCCACCCCCAGCGGCCCGATTTCACCCCGGGACATAGCCACGCGACCGGTCCGGGCAATTTCCTTGATGGTGAAGCCGCGCAGGAGCTGGATTAAAGTGTCGATTTTATCTTCCTCACCGGTAACGCAGATGGTGAGCGAGTCCGAGGCCACGTCCACGATGCTGGCCCGGAACAGGGCGGCGATTTCGATAATCTCGCCGCGGTTGGACGAAACCGATTTCACCTTGATTAGAGCCAGTTCGCGGGCCACGATGTTATCACCGGTAATATCCGATACCTTGATGACATCAATCACCTTGTCCAGCTGCTTCCTCACCTGCTCCACCGTAGTGGTTGCCCCGTCAACCACGATGGTCGCGCGGGACAGCCCCGGCGTCTCACTGTGCCCTACGGCGATACTATCGATGTTGAAGCCGCGCCGGCGGAACAGGCTGGCCATGCGGTTAAGTACGCC
>JAZDKE010000009.1:0-28937 GCA_043803245.1 Chloroflexota bacterium | reverse complement strand
ATATTCGCCCATAATCTGTGGCAGGCCGCCCGAATAGCCTGAGATATACGAAATAGTGTGACAACCCGGGAGCGGCGAATCGCTGAATCGCAATACATGATGGCCCGGTTACGGCAAGATGAGTTTTTCAGGGGGAACTAGCTACTTCTTGATGTCTATCCTGAGGCTGTTAATCTGGCCAACCCCCTTGAGGCTGCTGGCCAGGCCGAAGACCGTGTTGGTGATTACCCGGCTCACGAAAGCGTTGGTCGGCACTGCCGCCCCATTCACTTTCAAGCTGACGGCGGCCGGGGTAACGGCCAGCTCCACCGCATTTGCCTCGCCGATTCCCTCAAGGGCCAGGATAATACCGGTAACCACGTGGTCAGTCAGGCTCTGGATAAAATAGTCGAGCGGGACGGGAGCATCGTTAACCGATAGGCTTACCCTGCGCGAAGTCATCTTGTCCCCCCTTTTCTCCAGATTGGCGCTACTAAAGAGAGAGCGCGTCTTTTAGCTTTTCTGAACGTAGACCTTATATTCGCCGCCGGACTCTTCCATCCCCAGGCACTTGTTGCCGGTGGCCTTGCACCAGGCGGGCATGTCATACTTGATGCCCTTGTCGTCGGCCACCACCTCAAGCACCTGCCCGCTCTTGAGCTCCTTGATTTTCTCGGCGGTCCTGACAATCGGCATGGGGCAGTAGAGACCGACACAGTCCAGACTCTGGTCTGCCTTCACTATCTTCCTCCTCTAATCCCGCGACTAAATGAAAAGGGCAACCTTTGAATCCCGCGCCTCGCCCAGATAATAGGCGGCCCCCGCCAGGCTGGTAACCTCGGCACGGAAGGCGCTCTCGGGCAGACCCATCACCCCGCAGGAAGTGGTGCAGGCGATGAGCTTGACCCCCATCTGCTGGGACATCTTGATGAACTCGTCAATGGACGGCATGTTGATGTCTTTCATCAGCCGTTTCATCATCCAGGTACCCAGGCCGAGCATATGGAACTTGGAGAGCTTGAGCCTTTTCGAGCCGCCGCGGTTCATCCAGTTCAGCATCTTGCGCATCAGCCCCTTGCTGCCGATGCCGCCCTCGTTCTTCTTGATGACATTCAGGCCCCAGAAGGTGAAGAATATGCTGACCTCCATGCCCATGCTGGCGCCAGTGGTGGCCAGCATAAAGGCCGCCAGGGCGCGGTCTAAATCACCGCTAAAGAGCACGATGGTCATCTTTTCTTTTTTTTCGGCTTCAGCCACTTACCCCCTCCTTTCAGCCTTTCAGGCTTATCTCCGCCCCGCATTTGGGACATTCGCTCGCATCCCTGGCAACCGGCTGGTGGCACTGGGGGCATAAGAAGACCTTCACCCCGCAGGCCTGGCAGTAGGGCAGGTCGGCCCCGATAATCTCCCCATCACAGAAGGGGCAGACGTGCGCTTTTTCCTCGGGCGCGGCGGCCGCCGGAGTTTTTGCCGGCGCAGCACCACCCTTTTGCTTTGCCTGGTAGTCTTTAATCGCCTTATGCAGGGCTTGAGCGCCCAGGTTGGAGCAGTGGAACTTGTTCTTGGGCAGCCCCTCCAGCTCATCGGCCACCGAGCGGGGCGTGATTTTCAGCGCCTCCTCAATGGTCTTGCCCATGGCCATCTCGCTCACCATCGAGGAGACGGCGATGGCCGCCCCGCAGCCGAAAGTCTTGAACTTGACGTCTTCCAGACGGTTGCCCTTAACCTTGATGTAGAAAGTCATCATATCCCCGCAGACCGGGTTGCCTTCTTCGCCGATACCATCGGCATCGGCAATCTCACCCACGTTACGCGGGTTGGCAAAATGGTCCATCACTTTCTGACTGTAGACCGGCATGCTAACTGCCTCCCTGTTTTAAGAATTTGGCATAAAGCGGTGACATCTGTCTCAACCGTTCCACGATTGGGGGCATCACCTCAAGAACGTAATCAATGTCCGATTCGGTATTATCAATGCCCAACGTAAAGAGGACCGAACCCTGGGCCAGCTCGTGGGTGAGTCCCATCGCCAGGAGCACGTGCGAGGCTTTCAGCGCCCGGGAAGTGCACGAGGAACCGCTGGAGACGGCAACGCCCTGCATGTTAAGCATCATCAGCATGGACTCGCCCTCGACAAACTTGACGCAGAAGCTGCCGTTACCCGGAAGCCGCTTTTCGGGATGACCGGTCACCAGCACGTGGCCAATTTTAGCGGGCAGCCCTTTGAGCAGGCGGTCACGAAGGCCGCTTAAACGGGTGACTCTCTGCGACATTCCGGCCCGGGCCAGTTCCGCCGCCTTGCCCAGGCCGACAATGGCCGGGACATTCTCGGTGCCCGCCCGCCGCCCGCCCTCCTGCACCCCGCCGTCGAGGAGCGGCATGATGCGCACTCCCTGGCGCACCCAGAGAGCGCCGACTCCCTTGGGGCCGTAGAACTGGTTGCCCGCCAGGCTCAGGGCATCCACTCCAAGCTTATTAACGTCAACCGGAATGGTGCCCGCAGTGGCCACGGCATCGGTGTGAAAGGGGATGTTATGCTCCCGGGTGATTTTGGCAATCTCGCTAACCGGCTCCAGGCTGCCGACCTCACCGTTGGCCGACATCACCGAGACCAGGACGGTGTCTTTCCGGATGAGTTGCCGCACCGCCTCCGGGTCAAGTGTGCCGTACTTGTCCACGGGCGCCAGGCTCAGCTCAAAGCCCCCTTTCTCAAGGGTCCTTGCGGCGTAGAGCACCGAAAAATGCTCCACCGCGGAGACGATGACGTGCTTGCCCTTGCTCTGGTTGGCCAGCGCCAGCCCCTTGACCGCAAAGTTATTGCTCTCGGTGCCGCTTGCGGTAAAGATGATTTCTTCCGCTTTAGCCCCGATTAAACCGGCCACCTGCTCCCGGGCGGCGTCAACCGCTTCCCGGGCGGTATCCCCCCAATCGTGAAGACAGGACGGGTTACCGAAAAACTCCCCCAGGAAAGGCAGCATCACCTCCCGGACTTCCGGTAATAGGGGCGTCGTCGCCCCGTTGTCAAGATAGACCTGTTTCTTCATAGCTAGCCGTCCTTTATGGAATTGCGATGCTGGCTACGGAATCCTCAAGGGTAGAGCTGATTGCCCTCGTCGTCCTCGACGGTGATAGCCTGTTCCGGGCAACTGTCGGCGGCATCGAGCAGGGTTTTTTCATCAACCGAAGCCGGGTCGAGGACCACGGCCTTGTTTTCCGCGTCCAGGGCAAAGACGGTCGGGGCAAAAGCGACGCAGTTGCCTACGCCGACGCATAATTCCCGGTCAACCCTGACCTTCAAAAGATCACCCCCGAACCGCCGTTAGCCTTATTCTATCACAAAACGCGATTTTGTCGAAAAAGCTAAAAGCTTTTAATAAGAAATACTACTTTCGCTCGGGTGGCCTGCCGAAAGGTTTTCGAGCGAGACCGGGGAGCTGATTTTCTGGTCGATGGGGTACCGGGCTATCTGCTGCTCGAACTTGCTAATCAGCTCCGCCCCGCTGATGAACTGATAACCCAGGTAGTTCTCGATGCCCGAGGTGGTGTTAATCTGGCCGCCGATGTCTTCACTGATGAGCAGCGTCTTAAGCCGTTTGCGGGCGGCATAGACACTGGCCGCCAGACCAGCCGGCCCGGCACCGATAATCATTAGTTCGTACAACCGACCTGCTCCGGACGGTTAGCGACCGGGCTCACTTGCCAAGCTGCGCTTCGAGCTTGGCCTGATTGAAGCCCACGATAACCGCATCGTCAACGATGATGACCGGCACGCCCATCTGCCCTGACTTTTTAATCATCTCCTGGGCCTTTTCCCGGTCCACCGCCACGTTATACTCGGTATAAGCGATGCCCTTTTGCGAAAGAAACTCTTTCGCCCGGTGACAGTGGGGTCAGGTTGAAGTGCTGTAAATTACCACCTTTTTTACCGCCATTTACGCCTCCCTCGCTATTTTGGTGAGCCTTAACCGGCCACCCGGAACTGGGGCTTGTGCCGCCCGCGCCACCGCTCAAGGTAGCGCACCACCTCATCATCGCCAAGGTCAAACCAGTGGCGGTAATAATCGGCAACGTAGAACTTCGGCTGATTAATCGTGGCACAGGTGACAACCTTATCGGCGACTCTTTCAAGCTGCTTTACGGCGATGGCCGAAGCCACCGGCGCCGCCACCACGATCTCCCTGGCCCGCCGGCCTCTCACCGATTCCACCGCCGCGGTCATGGTGATACCCGAGGCCAGACCATCATCCACGATAATGACGACGCGGTCGTTTACCCTCACCGGCAGCCGGTCAGCCTGATAGAGCAGGCTCCGTTTCTTGATTTCAACCCTTACCTTGCTCGCTTCATAATCAATCTGCTCCTCGGTCAAACCGATGCGCTTGACCGCCGCCTCATTGAGATAAACGGCGCCATCCTCAGCCACCGCGCCCAGACCACCCTCCGGGGCCAGGGGAATTGGAATCTTGCGGCAGACCACCACCCCCAGTTCGGCGCCCAGCACCTCGGCCAGCTCCAACCCCACCGGGACGCCTCCGTTGGGAATGGCCAGCACCACCACTCGCTTGCCCCGGTAAGCTCCCAGCTCAGCGGCCAGCTTCCGGCCACCATCATGACGGTCTTCGAAAAGGACCCCTGATATGGCCATATTCAAATGTGCTCCCCGATAGCTAAACTCATGAGTATATAATATAAAAAAGCGGGGAGTACTTCAACAAGCACCCCCCGCTGGGTATCCTCCCCGATTCTCTAGCTCACCTGCGGTGATTACTACCGCAAGGGGATTTACCCCTTATCCAACACGAGCTGAGTCCGGGTTCCGCCTGCCCCACCTTCCGGTGGGGCGATAACTGTCAACTTGCCAGACTCCGTAAATCATGTGAAGCCTCATAGCGCACCTCCTGACAGGGTCGGGCACCACCAGCGCCTCTAGTTAAAATTAAACTATATTTACCACTTTCTGTCAAGTTCTAAACCAACCCGGAACTTCCCCTGCCGGAGCTTCAAAATAGCCGGGATTATCACCGGTATTCCCCGCTAACTGCCAGCCAGTGCTCCCAAACCCCTTTTCCGCACCGCCTCCACCAGGAACCGGTGTCCGCGGCCAAAGAAAAAGGTTGGATAACCTAAGTTTTTAAGTCATCCAACCTTATTACTTCGCAAAAAACCCCAAGTCCGTATGAGACCGGGTTATTTGCCGCCGATTCGGAACATCTTGGTACCGCAGACGGGACAAACGCCCTGGGTTGCCGGTTTGCCGTTTTTCATGGTGATTGCCTTGGCGTTCTTAATTTCCCGCTTGGTGCGGCATTTCACACAATATGCTTGCATGTCACCTCCTTCCGTTAGCAGTCTGCGAGTCTTAATGAGATAGAATGTTGGCCTCAATGTAAACCATCGCGCCGGTATTGTCAAGAGGGGCAAGCCCAAATTCAGGCATTATCTGGGGAAATACCTTGAAAATCACCAGGCCGGTGAAAGCTAACTGAGCCACCTCGCCGCCAGGTTCCCGGCCCGGGGCAGCTTATACCAGAGCCTGCGATAAGCCACCAGCATCAGCCAGAACCACAAAAGAAGCCACAGGAACCAGATATAAGTTTGGCTGGGGGCAGGCCGCTGTGCTATATTGGCTATACTATGTACTGTGCCATATCCCGGGAAATTGACTACGCGACACTGGACACTCCCAGCCTGCTGCAATTCGTATTCTACCCGCGACCGGGTAACGCTCCGGCACCCGACGGTGCCCAGGACTATGCCCTGCCGGTAGATAACGGCGTTTCCTTAAGCTGCCGCTTTTACCGCCATCGTCCGGACTCGCCATCACTCCTCTATTTCCACGGCAACGGGGAGGTCGCCAGCGACTACGATGAAATCGCGCCTCTTTACCGGGAGAAAGGCCTGAACCTGTTCGTGGTCGATTACCGGGGCTACGGTCGGAGCGGTGGCATGCCCACCATCCGGAGCCTGCTGGCCGACGCTCACCCGGTCTTCCGCGCCTTCCAGGAAATCCGGCGCAAAGAAGGCGATACCGGCGGTCTTTTCGTGATGGGCCGCTCCCTGGGCAGCGCGCCGGCGATTGAGCTGGCCGCCAGTTACCCGGACGAAATCAAGGGACTTATTATCGAAAGCGGCTTCGCCAGCCTCGCAATAGTGCTGAGCCACCTCGGCTATCCCGCCGGCCTTCCGGCGGCGATTGGCCCCGGCTTTCCCAACCGGGACGCCGCGAGGCGGGTCAGCCTGCCCGTTCTCATCCTCCACGGCGAGCAGGACAGCCTGGTACCCATCTCCGAAGCCCGTGACCTGTTCCAGAACATCGCCGGCGAAAAAAGCCTGGTCATCATCGGGGGCGCCGAGCATAACGACATCATGTGGCGGAACCCGGCGCGGTATTTCGGCGCGGTAAGCGACTTCGTTGCCAGGCTGGAGGCCAAACGATGAGACGTGCCCCTTACCAGGGCATGAATTTGAACCCGATATGGGCCATCATCGGCCTGAACTTCATGGTCTTTATTTTCACCCTGGTAAATCAGCGGGCCGCCTTTAACCTGCTCGGGCTGACCCCGGCTTTGGCCAACCAGCAGCCCTGGACGCTCATCACCAGCCTGTTCGTGCACGCCGGCTTCTGGCATATCCTGACCAACATGTTCACTTTCTATTTCTTCGGCTCGAACCTGCTGGGCATGGTCGGCGACCGGAAATTCCTGCTGGTCTATTTCGGCGGTGGTATCCTGGGCAGTATCATGTTCTGGTGGCTAGCGCCCGACTTCAGCACCGTGGTCGGCGCTTCCGGGGCGGTCTTCGGCGTGGGCGGGGCACTGGCGGTGCTCGTGCCCCGTTCCCGGGTCTTTATTTTCCCGTTTCCGGTGCCCATCCCTCTCTGGGCGGCAGTCATCTTCGGGTTTCTCATCATATCCTTTAATCCCGGGGTCGCCTGGGAAGCGCACCTGGGCGGCCTGGTCTTCGGGCTTGTCGCCGGCTATTACTTCCGGAGAGGGCAGCGCCGCCGCATCCGGTGGTAAGCTACCGGAGCACTTGAAAAGAGGTACAGGATAGATGAAAATTGCACTTCATATTATGCTTTTAGCTCTAGTTGCTTTCTCAGGCTATTTATTCTACAAAGCCTTATTCGGAGATTACGCAAAAAGATACTATGAGGTGTTGAGACGGTATACCCCATTCTTCCTAATCGGACCATTAAAAAACCCACGAATTATCGCTGTGTCTTATAAAGCATTGGTGGTTTTATCATTTTTAATATCTATAGCCATATATATAGCGTTCATCACTTTATCACCTTACAACTAGGCGCAAAGTTTAACAATAGACTTGTTTTTCCTGCCAGAGGCTTGGGGGTGTTGACCACCTGCCAAAACTGCGCCCTATGGGGCTAATTTAACACGCCCCGCCAGCCGCTTGCCCAGCTCGAAAGCATCTTTAAGGGCAGCCGGGTGCTCCCTGATTTCCGCCTTCTGGTCCACCCCCCGCACCAGCAGCTCGTCCGCGTAGCTTACGCCAATCGCACCGAAAAAATACTTGACTACCAGCACCGAACCATCGAAAAGCCTGGCCCCCCGGGTAGCCCCCACTCCGATGAAAGCCCCCCGGCGGCCCGACGCCCCCAGCGCCTGCTTCAAGACGTGCTTGCGCACCCAGGTCGCCTGGCAGCGGTCAATAAGCGACTTCAGCTGACCGGGCAGGCCGTAGAAAAACATGGGTGCGGCCACGATGACCGCGTCGGCGCCAAGCAGCCTGGGGTATATCCCGTCCATGTCGTCCCGGATGACGCAGTCACCGTCCCTGAGGCAGCCGTAGTACTCCTTGCAGGGGCTGATTTTAAGCTTATCAACCACCAGTTTCTCGACCTGAGCACCCCGGCTCTCGGCCCCCTTGAGCGCCTCATCGAGTAAAAGGTCGGTGTTGCCGCCCGGACGCGGACTGCCCATGATGCCCAGAACTTTCAAAAAACGCACCTCCTGCCCGCTTAAACGATAATAGCATAAATTCACAAATTTATGCTCTAACTTGAGTTGACGCTCAAACAGGCCTGTGTTACCATGTAGTATTAAGACAGGAATCGAGATGACCACCGAGCAAGAGCTGGCCAGAGCGAATCCCGAAAGAGATACGCTGCTCACCGTCGGTGTCTTTGACGGGGTGCACCTGGGACACCAGCACCTCCTTGGCGAGCTGGTAAAAGAAGCTGGTAAAAGCAACCTGCTCAGCGGGGTGGTCACCTTTCGACAGCACCCGCAGGCGGTGCTCTCACCTCGGACCAGGCTGCCTTTCCTCGCCGACCTGGCGGAGCGGGAACGCCGCTTAAAGGAAGCCGGCGTTGACATTGTTATTGTCCTGTCTTTTACCCGGGAGCTCGCCCGGCTGAGCGCCGAGCGGTTCCTGGCCTGGCTCAAGAAATACCTGAGGATGCGCGGCCTGGTCATCGGATACGACTTCGCCCTGGGCACCGGGCGGCAGGGCGACACCGAGAAGCTGCGCCGGCTGGGGCAAGAAATGGGATTCAGCGTCAGAGTCATCGCCCCGGTGACCATCGGCGGCGAGGTGGTGAGTTCCACCACTATCAGGCAGGCTCTATCGCAGGGCGACATGACCCGGGTGAGCCGGCTGCTGGGCCGCCCCTTCAGCCTGCGCGGCCGCGTCGTGACCGGTACCAGCCGGGGCAAGGGACTGGGCTATCCCACCGCCAACCTTGCGGTCGACCCGGAGCAGGCCCTGCCCGCTAACGGCGTCTATGCCAGCCAGTCCCATATCGGCACTAAAAGCTACCCCGCGATGACCTACATCGGCCGGCGGCCCACTTTCGATGAAGAGCAACCGGTCGTCGAGACTTACCTGATAGACTTTACTGGCGACCTGTACGACCGGGAAATGGCCATTGACATCCGGCACTACCTGCGCGGCGACCAGCGGTTCGAATCGGCGGAAGCGCTGAGCAAGCAGATTAGCGCCGACGTGGCCCTGGGACGCAAACTGCTTTTGGACCCGGGAAGGGAAGCCCATGCCTGACCTGAATTATATCTTGAGGCGGGGCGTGGCCGAAATCATCGTGGCCGGGGAGCTTAAGACGCTGCTCGAATCGGGCCGGAAGCTGCGCCTGAAAGAGGGCTTCGACCCCAGCTTCCCTGATATCCACCTGGGACACATGGTCGGCCTGAGAAAGCTGCGCCAGTTCCAGGAGCTGGGACACCAGGTGGTGCTCATCGTGGGCGACTGGACCGCCCGGATTGGCGACCCCAGCGGCGCCTCCGTCACCCGCCCCATGCTCACCGCTGCCCAGGTCAGGGAAAACGCCGAGACTTACATGAAGCAGTTCTTCAAGGTGGTGAGCCGGGAAAAGACCGAGGTGAGGTGGCAGAGCGAGTGGTTCGACAATTTCAACCTGGGGGATGTTATCAGGCTCGCCTCAAAGTTCACGGTGGCCCAGGTGCTGGCCCGTGACGATTTTAGCGAACGGTACCGTTCGGGAAGGCCGATTACCATCACCGAGACGCTCTATCCCATGCTCCAGGCCTATGACTCGGTGGTCGTCGAAGCCGATGTCGAATTCGGCGGCAACGACCAGAAGTTCAACCTGCTGATGGGGCGAGAACTGCAGGGCATGGTTGGCCAGAGACCGCAGCAGGTACTGATGACGCCCCTGCTGGTCGGCACCGATGGCCGCCGCAAGATGAGCAAGAGCCTGGACAACTACATCGGCGTCGCCGAGCCGCCCCACGAGATGTACGGTAAGCTTATGTCCGTCCCCGACGACCTGATTATGGCCTACTTCGAGCTTTTGACCGACGTCCCCGACCCCGAGCTTGCCGAAATAGGCGCGGGGATGGCCGCCGGCACCCTGAACCCCATGGGCTTGAAAAAGCGGCTCGCCCGGGAAATCACCGGCCAGCTCCACAGCGCGAGCGCGGCCCGGGAAGCTGAAGAGCACTTCGAGCGCACCGTCCAGAAGAAAGAGATGCCCGATGAAATGCCGGTTGCCGAAACGGCTGAGCCGCTCCCTGATTTGCGGCACCTGCTCAAAAACGCCGGGCTGGTGGGCAGCCTGAGTGAAGCTGCCCGCCTTATCAGGCAGGGGGGGTTGGAAATTGACGGCCGTAAAGTAACCAGCTTCCAATCGGAAATCAGCGACGGCAGCATCATCAAAGCCGGCAAGCGCGCCTGGCTTAAAATCAAAAAGGTACCACCGAAAATAACCAGCGCCAGCGATTAGCGCTGGGAAGAATCAAGGAGGCAAGATGGCACAGCTGAGAATCCCCGGCCCGACACCGTTGCCCGATGAGGTCATCAAAGCGATGGCGCAGCCGATGATAAATCACCGGAGCGCCGCCTTCGCCGAGATACTGAACGGCGTAACCGAGAAAATGAAAAAGGTTTTCCAGACCAGGAACGACGTCCTTTTGCTGACCGGCTCCGGCACCGGGGGTATGGAAGCGGCCATCGTCAATGTCGTCTCCCCCGGCGATAAAGTGCTCTCGCTAGCGGGCGGCGAATTTGCCGACCGTTTCGCCAACATCGCCCGCCGGTTCGGCGCCGACGTAGTCTTACTCGCCTGCGAATTGGGCAAGGCCGCCGACCCGCAAGCGGTACGCCAGGCGCTAAAGCAGAACCCGGGGATTAAAGCGGTGCTGGTAACCCACAACGAGACTTCCACCGGCGTCACCAATCCCCTGGAGGAAATCAGCCGGGTGGTCAAGGAATACGACAAGCTGCTCATCGTCGATGCCATCAGCAGCCTGAGCTCAATTAACCTGCCGGTGGACGCCTGGCACTGCGATATCGTCATCTCCGGCTCGCAGAAGGGCTGGATGGCACCGCCGGGCATGACTATGCTCAGCGTGAGCGAAGCCGCCTGGCAGGTCCAGGCCAGGGCCACTGCTCCCCGCTTCTACTGGGACTTCACCCAGGCCAAGAACTACCTGACAAAAGGACAGACACCCTGGACGCCTTCGGTGACCACGATTTACGCCCTGGCGGCCTCCCTGGACATGATGCTCAAGGAAGGTCTCGCCAACATCTTTGCCCGCCATGCCCTGGTGGGCAAAACCGCCCGGGAAGGCGCCAAGTCGCTCGGGCTGGGGCTCTTCGCCGACGAGAAATACGCCTCGGACACCGTGACCGCCATTGCGGCCAGCGGCGGCCTGGACACAAAGGTTATGCTGAAAATGATGCGCCAGGAGCACGGCATCGAGCTGGCCGGGGGACAGGGGAAACTGGACGGCAAGATATTCCGCATCGGCCACATGGGGTGGGTCACGGTCAAAGAAATCAAGGAGGTCATTGCCGCCCTCAAGGTAGTATTACCCAAAGCGGGTTTCAGGAACACTTAGATGAAAGTCCTGATTACGGACAATATTTCCGACGAAGGCATCGACATCCTGCGCCAGGCCGCCGAGGTCGATATTAAACTGGGTCTCAAGCCCGAGGAAATCGTCGCCATCATCGGCGACTACCAGGCCCTGGTAGTGCGCAGCCAGACCCAGGTCACCGCGCCGGTCATCGCCGCCGGTAAGAACCTGATAGTAATCGGCCGGGCCGGGGCAGGCGTGGACAATATTGATATCGACGAGGCCACCCGGCGCGGCATCCTGGTGGTCAACGCCCCCGCCGGCAACACTATCTCCGCCGCCGAGCACACCATCGCCCTGATGCTCGCCCTGGCCCGCCACATCCCGCAGGCCAACGCCGTCCTCAAAACCGGAAAGTGGCGGCGCAACGACTTTATGGGCACCGAGGTGAGGGACAAGACCCTGGGCATCATCGGCCTGGGCCGGATTGGCACCGAAGTCGCCAAGCGCGCCCAGGGCCTCCAAATGAAAATCATCGGCTACGACCCCTTCATCGCCACTGACCGCGCCAGGAAACTCCAGGTGGAGCTGGTCCCGCTGGAAGAGCTGCTCAAAAAGTCGGATTTCATCACCCTTCACGTGCCCATGACGGCCCAGACCAAAGAGATTATCGGCGAAAAAGAGTTTAAGCTGGTAAAACCGAGCGCCCGCATCATCAACTGCGCCCGCGGCGGCCTCATCAACGAGGAAGCGCTGGCCCGGGCCATCAAGGAAAAGCGCCTGGCCGGGGCCGCCATCGACGTCTTCGTTAACGAACCCACCACCGAGAGCGTCTTCTTCAGCCTTGACAGTGTCATCGTCACCCCCCACCTCGGGGCCTCCACCACCGAAGCCCAGGCAACCTCGGCCACCGACATGGCCCTTCAGATGGTAGCCGTTTTCAAGGGGCAGCCGGCCACCTACGCCGTCAACGCGCCGCTCATCCCCCCGGAAACGGTGTCGCTGCTGGCACCTTTCGTCTCGCTGGGCACAACGCTGGGCCGGCTGGTAAGGCAGATGGCCGATGGTCAGATGAACGCCATCAAGATACAGTACGAGGGTGAAATCTCGGGGCACGACACCACCGCTCTCAAGGCCGCCGTCCTCGGCGGCCTGCTCGAAGGCATCAGCGAGGAAAGGGTCAATCTGGTAAACGCCAACTTGATTGCCAGACAGCGCGGCCTATCGGTGGTGGAGCAAAAAGAAGCCGGCTGCATCAACTACGCCAGCCTGATTACGGTAGCGGTGACCACCAGCACCGGGCAGACGGTCGCCGCCGGGACGGTGCTGCGCGATGAAGCCCACCTTGTCCGCGTCAGCGACTACTGGCTGGATATTGTCCCCGCGCCGGGCTACTTCCTGTTCGCCGAGCACCGGGACCGGCCCGGTCTTATCGGGGCGGTGGGTAAAATTACCGGCGACGCCGACATCAACATCAGCGCCATGCAGACCGGCCGCTTAAAGCCCAGGGGCCAGGCCATGATGGTACTGGCCCTGGACGAGCCGCTGACCGAAACGCACCTGAAAAAGATACGGTCCCTGACGGACGTCCACTCCGCCAAGCTGGTGAAGCTGTAAACATCACGGCAAAAAGTAAGACAAGTTTGTTCTGACAATGGAAATTAGAGAAATCAAAGAGGCTGAACCTGGCGAGCTTCTGAATCTCTATTCGCATTTGCATAGTTCAGACGACCCGCTGCCGGAAAAAGCCGTAGTCGATGCTGTCTGGCAAGACATACTGGCGAACCCAAACCTAAAATACTTCGGGCTGTACGCTGATAGCAAACTGGTTTCATCCTGCACCATCAGCGTCATACCGAATTTAACGCGCGGTTGCCGGCCCTACGGGGTAATCGAGAACGTAGTGACACACCGTGATTTCAGAAGAAAGGGTTACGGGAGAGCGGTTTTAAGGCACGCGCTGGAATACGCCTGGAGCCGGAACTGCTATAAGGTCATGTTGCAGACTGGCAGAAAAGACGAAGGGACATTCCGGTTCTATGAATCGGCGGGATTTGACCGGCATGCCAAACAAGCATTTTTGGCCAAACCTAAAGGAGATTAAGCTACCCCATCCGGTAGAAGACCAGTCCCGAGGGCAGCTTGGGGTAAAAGTAGGTAGCCTTGCGGGGCATGCGGAAGCCGCCGTCGGCCACGTCTTTAATCACCCGGGTGTTTACCGGGCTCAGCAGGAACGCAAGCTGGTATTCCCCGCGCTGGACCAGTCTCACCACTTGCTCGCGGTCGTAAAAGTAGCCCAACCTCGGGTCCTCGTGGCTGGAACCTAATGCCAGCAGCTTCTCCAAAATCAGTTTGTCAACCACGCTCACCAGAAGGTGCTGGTAGCGCTCGGAATGAAAGCCGGGCATCAGTGGCCGCGCTGCCGCCGGGTCCTTAAGTTTGAGCACCAGGACACGCTCCGGCTCTAATCCGACCACGACCAGGCGGTCCTGGGAAGGCTCCCCCTCCTCAAGCAGCCGGGTAACTCTGGGCCAGACACCCTCGCCGAGCGGCCACCACTCGGTTTTGAAGAACCCTTCGAGCCGGGCGGCCAGACCCTTGAGAGTCGCCGCCGATAAGCCGCGCACCAGCCGGTGGGGCGGCAGCACCAGCAGCCCCGGGTCATCAAAATCAATGAGCGTCATAAGCACAAAATTGAAACCGGCGTCGGGGCCGGCCCTAGGAGATTGCACCCGCCGGCCACGGCAGTAGGCGAGGGCGCTCTCGTAGCGGTGATGACCGTCGGCGATGTAGAGCGGCTCGGCCGCCAGGCTCCCGGTTATCTGTTTCAGCAAGGGCGCCTGAGTAATCACCCGGAGACGGTGCCTTTCACCGCCCGCCACAAAATCAAGCTCCGGCTTTTGGCCGGCCGCCTTTTCCAAAAGAGCGCCGAGGCGTTTTCCCGGGTCCTGGTAGAGGGCCATTATCGGGCTAAGCCCGGCTGAGGTCGCCCACATCAGGTCCAGACGCTCTTTCTTGGGCTCGGCGAAGGTGTCCTCGTGAGGGCGCACCACCATCCTGTCCCATTCCTCCAGGCGCACGGTGGCGATGAGTCCGCGGCGCCGGTATGATTTACCCCCGAAGCTGAAGTAGTGGTCGTGCAGGTAGAAGGCGGGGGCAGCATCGGCTTTCAGCACGCCGCGCTCAAGCCACTCATCGAGCGCCGTCCGGGTACGGGTAAACTTGTTGTCCCGGTCGGTATCGTGGGGCATCGCCTGAGCCGCTTCCAGGCGCACGAAGTTATACTGGCTGCCCTCTAAAAGCTCGATTTTCTGCCGGGGATTAATGATATCGTAGGGGGGGCAGATGACCGCCTCCGGTTTGGCCAGGGCGGGATTATAGCGCACACCCCGAAAGGGCCGGATTTCAGCCACGTTCTTCTTCTCCGTTTATTATTAGGGGTAACTGACCAAAACAGTTTACCCGATGAGCCGGTGGGGTCGCAACTTTTATCTTTTACCGGGCGATATACTATAATGTAGTCGAAACTTTCATCAGGGGCTAAGATGAGCGACCTCGAAACCGCTAAAAAGCGCGTCGAAAAGCTGAGAGAGGCAATCAACCACCACAACTACCGGTACTACGTGCTGGACAGCCCCGAAATCAGCGACGCCGAGTACGACGCCCTGATGAGGGAGCTGACCGAGCTTGAAACGTCCTACCCGGAACTGGTTACGGCGGACTCGCCGACCCAGCGGGTGGGGGCCGCCCCGGTGGCCGCCTTCGGGGTGGTTGAGCACCGGCTCCCCCTGCTCTCGCTGGCCAACGCTTTCTCCGACCAGGAGCTGCGCGCCTGGCATGCCCGCACCTTGAAGCTGGCGAGGCAAAAAGAGATGAAAATGGTCTGCGAACTCAAGATGGACGGCCTGGCGGTGGCGCTCACCTACCAAAGCGGCACGCTGGCTACCGGCGCCACCAGGGGCGACGGCTATTTCGGCGAAGACATCACCCGGAACTTAAAGACCATCCGCAGTATCCCGCTCTCTCTGCCCGCAGGTGCCCCGCCCCGCCTGGAAGTCAGGGGAGAGGTCTACCTGTCAAAAGAGGGTTTTGCGAAACTCAACCGGGAGCGGGCCGAGGCGGGACTCCCGCTCTTCGCCAACCCGAGGAACGCCGCCGCCGGCTCGGTGCGCCAGCTTGACTCCCGCATCACCGCAAGGCGTCCCCTCGATATCTACGTTTACGGGCTGGGCTGGGCCGAGGGCAAAGACCTGCCGCAAAGCCACTGGCAGGTCATGGAGTATCTCAAATCCCTGGGGTTTAAGACCAATCCCCATAATGAGCTGGTCGAAAGCATTGACCAGGCCGCCGCCTACTACCGGACATGGACCGAGAAAAGGGCAAGTCTGCCTTACGAAGCGGACGGGGTGGTGGTCAAGGTGGACTCTCTCGACCTGCAGAAACAGCTGGGCGACGTCGGCCGCGAGCCGCGCTGGGCCATCGCCTGCAAGTTCCCCGCCGTCCAGGGCACGACCCGTCTGTTGAGCATCGAGGTGAACGTGGGCCGCACCGGCACCTTAAATCCCTACGCCGTTCTGGAGCCGGTGGCGGTGGGCGGAGTGACCATCCAGCGCGCCGCCCTGCACAACGAGGACGACATCCGGCGCAAGGACATTCGCGTTGGTGATGAGGTGATTATCCAGCGGGCGGGCGAGGTCGTCCCAGAGGTAGTGGGGCCGGTAGCGAGCAAGCGCACCGGAGAGGAAAGGGAGTTCAGCCTGCTGGAAAAGGTCTACGACCCGGCCAGAAAACGCCCCGCCTGCCCGGTCTGCGGTGCGGAAATCATCCGGCCGCCGGGCGAAGTCATGTACTACTGCACCAACGCCGCCTGCCCCGCCCAGGTACTGGCCAGGCTGGAGCACTTCGTTTCCCGGGGGGCAATGGATATACGAGGCATCGGGGAAAAGCAGAGCGAGATGCTGCTGCGCGCAGGACTGGTCAAGGACTTCGCCGACCTTTACGACCTCAAGACAGAACAGCTCGCTAAACTGGAACGCATGGGGGGGAAAAGAGCGCCGCCAGGATTATCAGCGCCATAGAAAAGAGCCGAGAGCGCCCGCTGGCCAGGGTCATCTTCGCCCTGGGGATAAGGCACGTCGGTTCCGAGACCGCGGAAATCCTGGCCCGGGAATTCAAAAGCCTGGATGAACTGGCCAGCGCCACCGGGGAAAGGCTGCAAACCATCCCCGCCATCGGCCCCAAGATTGCCGAGAGCCTTACCGCATTCTTCCGGCAGAAAGAGAACCGCGACCTCATCGAGCGGCTGAGACGGGCGGGGGTAAGGCTCGAAGAGAAGGGGGAAGCTAAACCCGGGACGCTACCGCTCGAGGGGCAGGAGTTCGTCATTACCGGCCGCCTGGAAAGTTTTTCCCGCGAAGAGGCCGAGGCGCGGATAAAAGCCCTGGGTGGCAGCGTCAAGGATGACCTGACCCGCCAGACCCGTTACCTGGTAGTGGGTGCCGACCCCGGCTCCAAGCTGGCAAGTGCCAGGGCGCTGGGTATTGCCGAACTGGACGAGGTGGCGTTCCGGCGTCTGCTGGGAGAAGAGGACAGCGCGTGAAACTGATTGTTGGCCTGGGCAACCCCGGGAGCAAGTACGCCAAAAACCGCCACAACCTTGGTTTCTGGTGTCTCGGCCATTTCGCTAAAGAGCAGGGCATCAGCTTCGATAAAAAGCAGGGGCTCGCCCGCACCGGCACCGGCGAGGTCGCCGGCACCCAGGTTGTGCTGGCCAGACCCCAGACTTATATGAATTTAAGCGGCCAGTCGGTAAGCCGCCTGTTGAAAAAGTTTCGGGTCGACTTTGCCGACCTGGTGGTTATACACGACGACCTCGACCTGCCGCCGGGCAAAATCCGCATCCGGCAGGACGGCGGCTCCGGGGGGCACAAAGGTGTCGCCTCCATCACCGAATGCCTGGGCAGCCCGGACTTTTACCGGCTGCGGGCGGGCATTGGCCGGCCAGCCGATACCGGCGAGGCGGCGGTGGTTGAATATGTGCTCCGCGACTTCACCCCCGAAGAAGCGAAAGTCATAGCCGGAGTGGTGGCAGTCGCCAGTGAAGCCATCCTCTGTCTTATCACTCGCGGCCCCGAAGCCGCCATGAATAGTTACAACCGGGACTAGTGATGAAAGACCTGATAACCATCGCGGTGATTGGCGCCGGCCAGTGCACCGCCCGGGAGGCCAGGCTGGCCGAAGAGGTCGGCCGGGAGATTGCCCGGTGCGGCGCGGTGCTCATCTGCGGGGGGCTGGGCGGTGTCATGGAAGCCGCCTGCCGGGGCGCTAGCGAAGCCGGAGGCCTGACGGTGGGCATACTGCCCGGTGAAAACCGCGCGCAGGCCAACCCCTATGTCCAGCTGGCCATCGTCAGCGGCGTGGGCCGCGCCCGGAACCTGGCGGTGGCAAAATCTGCCCGGGCGGTCATCGCGGTAGGCGGCGGCTATGGCACCCTCTCCGAAATCGCCTTCGCCCTCCAGAGCAACATCCCGGTAATCGGCTTAAACACCTGGTCACTGGTCAAAAACGGCCAGCCCGACCTTGCCATCGTCCCGGCACAGGACGCCGCCGAGGCGGTAGCCCTGGCCATGGAACTGGCGGTTAAATCATAGTGTAGTCCGGTTACATCGTTACGGAGGTTCAAAAAGATAGCCGCCCGCCACTCCGGTAAAGAAAAATTAGTGATGGAACCGGAGGTTAAATCGTAACGGAGGTAAATAAATTGTCTAAAATCAGACAGGTCAAAGCCAGCGAAATCCTGGACTCCCGGGGCAACCCCACGCTTGAGGTCACAATTCGACTGGCCAGCGGCGCAACCGGCTGGGCGGCGGTGCCCTCGGGTGCCAGCACCGGCCAGCACGAAGCGGTGGAACTGCGCGATGGCGACCAGTCCCGCTTTCACGGCCTGGGGGTGCTGAAAGCGGTGGCCAACATTAACGACATTCTCGCTAAAGCGGTCACCGGCAGCCGGGCCGATGACCAGGCTGCCATCGACCGTAAGCTTATCGAGATTGACGGCACCGAGAACAAGTCCCGCCTCGGGGCCAACGCCATCCTGGGCGTCTCCCTGGCGGCCGCCAGGGCTGCCGCCGACGAGGCGAAAGTCCCCCTTTACCAGTACCTGGGCAAGACCGGCCCTTATAAGCTGCCGGTGCCCATGCTGAACATCCTGAACGGGGGCAAACACGCCGCCGGCTCCACCGACTTCCAGGAATTCATGGTGCTCCCCGCCGGGGCCGAAAGTTTCCGGGAGGCAATCCGCATGGGCGCCGAGGTCTACCAGTGCCTGAAAAAAGTGCTGAAAGACCGTAAGCTCAATACCAACGTCGGTGACGAGGGGGGCTACGCCCCGCCGTCCCTGTCCAACCGGGAGGCGGTCGAAGCCGTTCTGGCCGCCATCGAAAAAGCCGGCTACCGGCCGGGGAAAGACTGCTACATCGCCCTCGACCCGGCAGCAAGCGAGTTCTACCAGGACGGCCTTTACGTTCTTGCCCGGGAAAACGCCCGCCTCTCCAGCGAGGAGATGGTTGATTACTACGCCCGGATGGCAAACGACTACCCTCTCATCAGCATCGAGGACGGTCTCGCGGAGGATGACTGGGCAGGCTGGCAAACCCTCACCAGGAAGCTCGGGAAAAGACTCCAGCTGGTGGGGGACGACCTTTACGTGACCAACACCGGCCGCTTGAGCCAGGGCATCAGCCGCCAAGCCTCCAATTCCATCCTGATTAAACCCAACCAGATTGGCACCCTTACCGAGACCATCGCCGCCATCAAAATGGCGCAGCAGGCGGGCTGGACGGCCGTCGTGAGCCACCGCTCGGGGGAGACCGAGGACACCACCATCGCCGACCTGGCGGTGGGCCTGGCTACCGGCCAGATTAAGGCGGGCGCACCCTGCCGCGCCGAGCGCACCGCAAAATACAACCGCTTGCTCAGGATTGAACAGGAGCTGGGGGCGAAGGCTGTTTTTACGGGAATGGGGGCATTCGCTAATCTGGAGAAAGTCTAATCCCGAGAACACCAGCAATGGCTGCTGGAATTGCGAATCACATTTGGACGGTAAAGGAAATAATCAGCTTATTGAAGGCTAACTAAAATTCGCTCATCATTAACTGACTTTGAATAATTACAGCTTCTATGCTGTAGCGATTTATCAATTACTGGTAGAATACTATCTGACCAACCCGCCAAAGATAGTCTCTTTTCCTTCATAACCGATAATTGGCATATATCACTTATGAATTGGTCTAAAAAGGAATAACTTATCGCTTCCACTCCACTAAAGTCTATTACCAATGTATCGTCATTGTTTACAGTCTTAATATAAGTCTTTAGACAAGCAGCAATTTCGTCAGCCTTTGTTCTTGTAGAATAGGTTACGGCGAAATCAGATAATTTAAAATGCTTATTCATACCCAGACCCTCCACCATTATCCGCAGGGAATAACCGCATATGCCAAAGTACCAGGAAAAAGTTCACACTCTGAGGAAAAAGTCCTGCCCCCACCTGTTAGTATAGCATACCCTTTGCCAGACCGTAGTGTCAAACTCCGGTCATCGATATGCGTTAGTTCCTCTCTAACGTGGTTTATTCCGTATCCCCTATGAGGGTCATCTATACGAGAAAAACCACCATTTAAAACCAGCTTGATTGCATCGCTGTCAGTTACGAACTGTCCCTGTATATGGCAGTTTTGTTTTAGCGAATTTCGGATACCTATTCCGCAATCACCAACACCTATTTCTAATCTTGAACCACCAGAGTAATCATATTGTTGTGCCAGTACAAACCCTCCGTGACTAAATGCATGTTCGACAGCATTATTTGCCAATTCACTAAAAACAATGTGACAAGGCTGTAATAAAGTTGTTAAGCCAGCAAACTCGGTGCGAAAGGTTTCTTGCATGGCATTTCCGATATTCTCGATATCCTGCGATGTTCGAAACCTTGTTATGGGAATGACTGGCTTTATCTTACGATTACTGGCTCTAACGTCTTCGGGAATATCCCATTCGCCCAAGGACTTTAAAGCGCCTATTATCCCTACCTTTAACAAGTAATCTAATACATCACCGTCCTTAGGTGGCAAAATGGATATTTTTTGAGACGGATTCTTTGCTGTGAGGCTTTCTATTTAACAATAATACGCTAATAACCCCAAGTGGCTTTATAAATTTTACAGAAGATAAATCAATAACGACTTTATCAGCCTCCGTGCTATGTTCGGCTGAGCAAAAACAATCTACTTGCTTTATTCTGTCAAAAATAAAGGGGGCTTTCAGTAAATATTTCATAGAGACATTTTACCATATTCGTCATTAAGTATCAGACGTCATATTTCAAATTGACCCGCTACCCAAACCCCTTCAAAGTTGACAAACCAGAGACGGTTTGAATAAACTAGTAGAAAATGTGGGGATGAGGTGAAAGATGAAGTTAGTGGTTATTGGTTTCGGGCAGTGCGGGGGGCGGATTGCGGATGAGTTTGCCAAACTGAATGCCCGGTCCCGTAGAGAACGCAAGATTGAGATTGCGCCCGGCGTCTTCGCCGTTAATACCGATGCCGCCGATTTGAGCGGCCTTACCGCCATCAAATCTGATTACCAGCACCGGATTCTAATCGGCGGTCGCAAGACCGGCGGTCACGGCGTGGGCAAAATCAACGAGCTGGGGGCCGAGGTCGCCCGGGAAGACGCCGATAAAATCGTGGACGCCATCCGCACCGCCAAGCGATTTTTTGAGTCGGACGGTTTTCTGTTAATCGCCAGCTCCGGCGGCGGCACCGGCTCGGGGGCCATCTCCATCATAACCAAGCTCATCAAAGAGCGCTACATGGACAAACCGGTCTACGATATGCTTATCCTGCCCTTCGAGCACGAAGAGTCCACCGAGGAGAGGACCGTCTACAACACCGCCACCTGTATCAAGTCGGCCTGCGCCACCGCCGACGCCGTGTTCTTAATCGATAACCAGCGCTACGTGAGGAAAGACTTCTCCCTGCGCAACAACCTGGCCAGAATCAACGAGATGATTGCGGAACCCTTCTACGACCTGCTCTGCGCCGGTGAAGAAAAGAGGGCGAAATACGTGGGCGCTAAGATACTCGATGCCGGCGACATCATCCAGACGGTCACCGGACTCACCGCCATCGGCTACGGGCGGGAGCAGCTATCCGCCTTTCGACTGCCTATGATCCGCAAGACCGATTTCCGGAGCAAGAGCACCGAGACGCACAAGGGCATCCACGCCATGGACAAGGCCATGAGCGAGCTGTCCGTAAAATGCAACCCGGCGGACGCCGACCGTGCCCTTTACCTTCTTTCAGCGCCGCACCGGGAAATGAACATGGACCTGGTGAAAGAGCTCGGCGAGTACCTCCGGGCCCTGGCCCCCCAGGCCACGATACGCAACGGCGACTACCCCCGGGAAAAAGGTTTCATCAACGTAACGGTATTGCTCTCCGGCTTAAGCGATATGGAAAAGGTCCGGGATTACTATGCCCGCTCCACCGTCTTCATCCCCGAGTTCAAGAGGAGACAGGTGGAAGTCGCCGGCAAGCTCAAGCAAATCGACGAAGCGGCCAAGGACATCCCGTCACTGCTTTAGCCGGGGCTCGTCCGCGGCAGCCCCTGCCCGACGGAACCGCCGCCGCCGTTTTGAGATTGTGCGGCCTTTTTTGAAATTTCCCGATGATTTCTCCGGAAACTCATCGCGAGCGCCTCGTGCCGTTACCGGACAAAATGGGTTATAATAATTGCCAGCAAGACAGAGGTGGAGATGAGTTCCCAGGTCTTCTACCGCAAGTGGCGTCCCCAGACCCTGAAAGAGGTGGTGGGGCAGGAACCGGTGACCCGGACGCTGCTCAACGCCCTCTCGAGCGGCCGCGTCTCCCACGCCTACCTTTTCTGCGGACCCCGCGGCACCGGTAAGACCAGCACCGGCCGCATCCTGGCCAAGGCCATCAACTGCCAGGAAAACGGCCAGGGCGAGCCGTGTAACCACTGTGCCATCTGCCAGGCAATCACCGAGGGCCGCTCCCTGGACGTCATCGAGATTGACGCCGCTTCCAACACCGGCGTTGACGACATCAGGAGCCTCCGCGAGAAAATCACCTTCAGCCCCAACGAGTCCCGGCGCAAGGTCTATATTATCGACGAAGTCCACATGCTCAGCAACAGCGCCTCAAACGCCCTGCTCAAGACCCTCGAGGAACCGCCGCCGCACGCTATTTTTATCCTGGCCACCACCGAAATCCACAAGGTGCTGCCCACCATCATCTCCCGATGCCAGCGCTTCGATTTCCGGCGCATTTCCCAGGCGGACCTGGTGACCAAACTGGCATACATCTGTCAGCAGGAGGGCATCAAGGTCGAGCCGGAGGGGCTCAAGCTCATCGCCCGCAGCGCCCGGGGCAGCTTCCGGGACGCGGAAAACCTCCTCCAGCAAATCACCACCTACTACGGTTCGGAGGTAGCCCTTCACCAGGTACAGGCCACCCTGGGCATCACCGGCGACGCCCGGGTGAAAGAACTGGCCGGGCACATCGTGAGCGGCAACCTTGCCGCCGGCATCGGCACCATCCAACGCGTCAGCAACGATGGCCTGGACTTAAAGCAGTTTAACCGCGAGCTGGTGGCTATCTTGCGCGAACTGCTGCTGGTAAAAACCGGCGCCGCCGAGACCGCAGGACTGGCCGATACCGAGCACGCCGAGCTCAAAGACCTGGCCGGGCGGGCTTCTCTGGGCCAGATACTTAACGCCGTCAAGCTCTTCGGCAAGCTGGAGAGCGGCTTTGACCAGTACTCTACCCTGCCGCTGGAGCTGGCCATGGTGGACTGCGCCCTGGCGAGCGGCGAGGCAGCAAGCCCCGTAAAACCCCGAACCCCGGAAGCGGCGGCCCCGTCCATCCCGGAAAAAGCGCGGCCACCGGCCGCCAAAAAGGTGACTCCTGACACCGCCCCCAAGACAGCGCCACCCGCTACCGAGGCCAAACCGCCAGTGGTAAAAGAGAAACCGGCCACTAACGTCGAACCCCGAATAGCCGCCGCTCCCAAAATAGAACCGCCGGTTATCAATCCCGAACCAGCCGCCGAAGCGGAATTGGGCAGTGAATTAACGCGGCTTCAATCCCACTGGAAAAAACTTATCGAGGAAGCGCCGCCCGAGGTGCGCAAGAGTAACGCGGCGGCCCTGCTGCGCAGCGGCGGCGTCAAGGTGGCTTCGATATCCGATAACACGGTGGTGCTGGCCTTCCGGCACACAATCCATAAAGACCAGATTGAGAAACCGGAGAACCAGCGCATCGTGGAGAGCCTCATCAGCCGGTATCTCAACCGCCCCTGCCAGGTGCGCTGCACCTGCGAGCCGGAAAAAGACCATCTGGTGCGGGCGGTCCAGAACATGGGAGCCCAGATTACCAGCGTGGAGGAAAAATGAACCAGTTTTTACGCCAGGCGCAGCAACTCCAGGCGCAACTGGCCAAAGCCCAGGAGGAGCTCGGCAACCTCACTCTGGAGGCCAGCGCCGGCGGCGCCGTGAAGGTCACAATTGACGGCCAGCAGCACATCAGAGCGATTAAAATATTGCCCGAAGTAGTAAGCAAGGATGACGTCGAGCTTCTCGAGGACATGGTGCTGGCTGCGGTAAACGAAGCCTTGAACAAATCCCGGGAGGCCGCCCAGGAACGGCTCGGAGGTCTCACCGGCGGTCTGAAAATCCCCGGGCTATAACCCGAAAAGGAGACCGGATTTGCAGGAACCGACACCGACCACCGGCACGGTAGACCGGCTGATTTCGGAGCTTAACCGGCTGCCCGGCATCGGGCCCAAAAGCGCCCAGCGCCTCGCCTACCACCTGCTGCGCGCCTCGGCGGAGGACGCCCGCCGGCTGGCCGAGGCAGTCCTGGCCGTAAAAGAGAGGACCAGACTCTGCTCCGTCTGCTGCAACGTCACCGATACCGACCCCTGCGCTATCTGCCGTAACGAGCAGCGCGACCGGGGGCAGGTCTGCATCGTGGAGCAACCGCAGGACATCCTGGCCTTAGAGCACACCGGCGCCTACCACGGCCACTACCACGTGCTCCACGGCGCTATCTCGCCCGCCGAGGGCATTGGCCAGGACAACGTGCGCATCAAGGAACTGATGTGCCGGCTCGACGGCGACCAGGTCAGGGAGGTCATCCTGGCCACTAACACCAACTTCGAAGGCGAGACCACCGCCATGTACCTCACCCGCCTCATCACTCCCCTGGGCATCAGGGTAACCCGCCTGGCCCGCGGCCTGCCCTTCGGCACGGAACTGGAATACGCCGACGACGTGACCCTGACCCACGCCCTGGAAGGCCGCCAGGAGTTTTAAATGTTTGCCATAAGCACCTCTCTATTGCGCTCCACGCATCTGACCGCGCCATGAAAGGCTGTCAGGAGTTTTAAATGTTTGTTCTAAGTTTCTCACTTTTTACATTGCTCCTGCTTAACCCGGACTCCCGGGAGACCAACAAAATTTTAAATACCTTTACCAACCAATGAATTCTTGGCCAGAAAAAAGGGTAGTTTGAAGGGGCTTAGCCCCTTCTCTATCTTCTTCCCCCTTTCCTTCAGGAGAGGGAACAAAGGGGAGAGGTTGAGGAGTAGGGAAACAACCGAAATAAATGTACAAGCCGCGTAGCTACCCGGACAAAGTTACTGAGTAAAAGGGAGGCGTGGGGTAATGAGTTACAAATGTCCAGTATGCCAAGCTAAGTTTACTAAGACCAGCAGTGCCATGTGTATTCATATGCTGGATACTGATGATTACCTAAATGATAAACACCGGCAGTGGATTACATCGCACGGCATTGATTTTATGGCGATGCTACGCTTCAAAGCCGGCAGACAGGTAAAGGGTAGCTATGAACCGTTGATCGCCATCATTGAGAGTGAATGCAAAGTAGAAGAGCAACCACCCGAGGGCAAACCAACCGACTCTAAGGGCAAACATTATAACACCCACCTTCCAGGTCAAAAGGGGTAGTTTGAAGGGGCATCGCCCCTTCTTTTAATCATTCCCCCTTTCCTTCAGGAGAGGGGCAAAGGTTAACAATATGAGTAGCGACAAAATAATCGAACTGAAAGAAGCCATCATCTCTGACTTTGACGGCACCATAATCGATATTGAAACTATCGGGAACTTTGATAAAAATCCTCTTTATAGATACGATTCCAGAAGGCTTAAGAAAATAAACCAGGTCATTTTCGGTCATATCAACAAAAACGGCCTCGTTATCCTGTGTGCAAAGGGCAGAGAAGCAATTAACGAATTAAATTCGGCGTCAAAGCAGATGCTGGATAATCTAGAAAGGCCTTTTTATGCTTTAAATACTAACTTCGAGAGTAGTGTCTGGTTTAACCAGCTCAATAAAGAGATTGTTTTTGACGGCGAATTACAGGAAAAACCATACGAAAGCAAAAAGGAGGCCAGGAACATACTGACTATCCCCGACTATGATGACCCGTTTTGCGATAACGGTTTAGAGTGCTCCTGCGCATGGGAATGCGCCCAATACGATAAAGCCATCGCACACAACAGGTCCTGCCTCTTAAAAGAAAGAGATATCCTGCTAAAAAGATACCTCCAGCTAAACAAAAAATGCTGCGCACCGTTTCCCTTTACTTTTTGTCGCTAATATGTCCAAACCGCGTAACTATCAAACCGAAGCCCTGATTATCAGGAAGACCAAGCTGGGGGAGGCGGATAGAATCCTTAGCCTCTACACCCCCCGGCTTGGTAAAATCCAGGCGGTGGCCAAGGGGGTCAGGCGTCCCCGGAGCAAGATGTCGGGGCACCTGGAGCTTCTGACCCACAGCCTGATTTCACTCGCGCGCGGGCGCAATATCGATACCGTCACCAACACCCGCACCGTCACCGCCTTCCTGCCCTTAAAGAGCGACCTCTGGCGGGGGGCCGGCGCCCTCTACACCGCCGAGCTGGTGGACAAATTCACCGCCGACCACATCGAAAACCAGCCCCTTTTCGAGCTAGTGCGGAATACCTGGCACCGGCTCGCCGAAACCGACGACCTGGAGACGACCCTGCGTTCTTTCGAGCTTCATTTACTCAAAGAGGTGGGCTACCGCCCGGAACTTGGGCACTGCGTCGCCTGCAAAGCCGCACCTGGACCGGCTGGCAACTGGTTTGGCCCGATGGCGGGCGGTGTCCTCTGCCCCGGCTGCGGCCCAAAGCACTCCCTTAAATACCCGATTTCATCCCAGGCGCTTAGCGCCCTGCAGTCCCTGCAAAAAGACCAGCCTATTATGAATCCCCCGCCCGGCACTAACCCGGCGCTGGCGCGTGAACTGACCGCCCTGATGGGCCACTACCTGGAGTATCTGCTGGAGAGGGAGATAAAGTCGGCCCGATGGCTGGGGAACCTCCGGCTGGAGCTCGCCATGACCACCACGACCCAGCCTGGCGGCTAACCTTTACTACCCGCCGGCTAACCTTTATAATAACCGTATCTAAACAAAGGGCAAGTAGAGTTATCCCCTATACCGGCAAGGCGAATGACTCGAAGCCTTTAAGGTTTATAATACCGTACCAGAAACCGGAGACGGGTAATCATGGCCAAGCAGACCAGTCTGGAGAATATCACCGAAGAACGCCTGCAGAAACTTGAACGGCTGCGCCGCCAAAACTTGAACCCCTATCCCAACCGCTACCGGCGGAGCCACACCGCGCGGGAAACCGTTACCCTGCTGGAAAAGCAGGAGGCGGCGGGTACGGAAGAGCGGGGTGAAGTCCGCGTGGCCGGACGGGTGGTGGCCCGGCGGGACATGGGCAAGCTAACTTTCATAGACCTGCGCGATGGTTCGGGGAAAATTCAGCTACTCTGCGGCGATTTGCTGGGCGAAGAACCGCGCCGGGTCCTAAAAGAGCTTGACATCGGCGACATCATCGGCGCAAGCGGCCGGGTTTTCCGCACCAGGACCAAAGAGCCGACGGTGGCGACCACCGCCGTCGTCATGCTCGCCAAGTCGCTCCAGCCGCTGCCGGAGAAGTGGCACGGCCTGGCCGACGTTGACAAGCGGCACCGGCAACGCTACCTTGACCTCATCGCCAACCCCGAGGTAAAAGAGACTTTCGAGACCCGCAGCCGCATCATCACGGCGGTGCGCCAGTTCTTGAACCGCCGGCGTTTCATCGAAGTCGAGACGCCGGTGCTGCAGCCGATGGCCGGGGGCGCGCTGGCGCGGCCCTTCGTCACCCACCACAACACCCTCGACCAGGACTTCTACCTGCGCATCGCCCCGGAGCTGCACTTAAAGCGGCTGGTCGTGGGCGGATTCGAGCGGGTGTACGAGCTGGGGCGCATTTTCCGCAACGAAGGTATTTCCCAAAAGCATAACCCCGAGTTCACCATGCTGGAATGCTACCAGGCCTACGCCGACTACCGGGATATTATGAAGCTGCTCGAAACCATGGTGGCCAGTGTTTGCCTTAAGGCGCGGGGCAATATGCAGGCCGAGTTCGTGGGGCACACGCTTAACTTCAAGCCTCCCTGGACGCGCCTTAATCTGCGGGAAGCCGTCAAAACGTTCAGCGGCCTGGACTTCACCGACTATCCCGATACTGCCTCCCTGGGCAAGGCCATGACCGGCCTGGGAATGGCGGCTGACCCCCAGAAAGACCGGGGCCGGCTGATTGACGAGCTTATCTCGACCTATGTTGAGCCGAACCTGGTGCAGCCTACCTTCCTGGTTGACTACCCGCGGGACATGTCACCACTGGCCAAGAGCCGGCCGGACGACGAGCGGGTGGTGGAGCGCTTCGAGGCTTTTGCCGGCGGCATGGAAATCGCCAACGCCTTCACCGAGCTAAACGACCCCCTGGAGCAGCGGCGGCGCTTCCGGGAGCAGGTGACGGGACGCCAGGCAACCGACGAGGAAAAGTGGACGATTGACGAGGACTACCTGGTGGCTCTCGAATACGGCATGCCCCCCACCGGCGGCCTCGGGGTGGGCATTGACCGCCTGGTGATGCTAATTACCGGCCAGGAGTCAATCCGCGAGGTCATTCTCTTCCCCCAGCTCCGGGATAAGCCGTAAAGACCGCCGACAGGCGCTCTAAAGGAGAAGCCGATGCTCGACCTTAAATATATCAGGGAAAATCCCCAAATCATCCGGCAGGCGCTGGCCAACCGCCACGACAGTGCGCCCCTGGACGAGATTATCCGCCTGGACAGCGAGCGGCGCGAAAAACTGACGGCGCTTGACGAGCTGCGGCACGCCCGCAAGGAAGCCTCAAAAACAAGGCAGGAGTCCGGGGAAGGCCGGGCGCTCCGCGACCGGATAAAGGCGCTCGAAGAGCTGGGCAAAAACCTCGACGAGCAGGTGGGTGCCCTGCTGCTCCACGTGCCCAATATGCCGCAGCCTTCGGTGCCGGTGGGCTCAGGCGAGGCCGACAACGTGCTGGTGCGCTCGTGGGGCGAGCCGAAGAGTTTTTCGTTCACCCCGGCCCCACACTGGCAACTGGGGGAAGCCCTCAACATCATCGACTTTAGCCGGGGCGTTAAAATCTCCGGCAGCCGTTTCTACGTGCTCAAAGGCCAGGGGGCGAAGCTGCAGCGCGCCCTCATCAACTTT
>JAZDKE010000008.1:0-71265 GCA_043803245.1 Chloroflexota bacterium | reverse complement strand
CCAATGAATACTTGGGGTGATTATAGGGGAGTGGGAATGCTATGTCAACTCGAATGGGACAGTACCGAAACATCACATTATATGAACGACTAATTTCAGCTCAAAACGACGCCCATGTATGCCCGGGGAAACGACCGGTTTTTCTTTGAAGGTGCGACGCCCGCCTAGAACAAGTCCTCCAGGGCCTTACCGGCGGTGTTAAAGATGCCCGCGCTCCTGATATAGCAGGCGACCCGCAGCGCTTCCGCGATTTCTTCCCTGGTTGCCCCGGCGGCTAATGCCGACTTTGCCAGCCCGGTGACGCTGTGGACGGCGCCATTCGCGCTGTCCATCGCCATGGCGATGAGATACTTATATTTTCTGGGCAGCGCGCCATCGGTCTCCAGGGCAAACCGCCGGGTCAAGTTTCTTAAATAATTCACTAGGAGTTTTGCGATTGCGTATCGCCGAGCTTTTGACCGGGTTGTTGACCGGGTCATGGTTTTTAAATACTTCGCCTGGAGTTTTGGCCACCTGTTTGCCTCCTGCTACGGTGATTAATTAGTTAGTATTGGACAACTTGGAAGGCTAAACCATTTTGATATTCGATATATTCAATATATTTGAGAGGTAAACATCGAGGGTTACCCGTATTAAATCTGTGGAACGCATTTATGAGCTGAATGTAATTATGAGACGTTCTGCTCGAAGGTAAAGCAACTAAAGCAGGTTGTATATCTCCAGTCCTACTGGGTATGTAGTACTGCTCAAGCCAATCAACGTACCTCTGTAATTGAAATGTATTATCAGGATTAGCTTGAGTAGCTTTTAATTCTATCGGGATGATTATTTTTGTTATATCTTGCATAGTATCTAAGAGAATGTCTATTCTTTGCATCCCGACCCCGCAAGACACTTCATTGCCAAGCCATTCCAATAACCTTGCCTTCTGTAAGCTTTTCTATCAACCTCGGCAGTATATCTATTTGTTCTTGTCTACCTGAATAAACTTGGGGAGTTGTCGAAAGATGAATTTCCTGACTTGGCACATCAAAGGTGAAGTTTACGCCTTCTAATGTTTGGCGATCATTCTTATCTCTAAGAAGTTTGAAAAGGCGTTCACTTTCATAAACGGTAATCATTGTGTTGCCCCTGTTGGCTTTTAACTTCCTGTAGATTAAACTCCAGAGCATTTGACACGGTGACGGCACGCATTTTATCTCATCTAATGCTTCCCATTCAGTTATACCTTTAGCATAAACCTCATACGGTTCAATCGAAGTTCTGTAAGTCAGAGATTTATTAAGTTGGGACTTAAGGAATTGGCTTGAGTCACGGTTATCCAGAAATGAAGGAGCTTGCTTAACCTTGAATATCCCGTAGAATTTCCCTTCTCGGATTCCGGTAGATTTACTTTGTTGTAAATAAAATATTACGTAATCACCCACTCTTACCCTTTGCGAATCCGACATCATTCTGACTAGGTTATTCTCAGTGGCACTAGCGAGGGTTGAGTAAGGCGAAGCATTGAAGTCAATGTAATATTCCGGCTTACCTTTTGGAGGAGTTGCACCCGTACCTGCAAACTTATACTCCAGGTGATATTTAAAAGTTATAGTATCAACTATGAAAACGTGAGTGGTTTGCATAATACCCTCCTAACTATAAAAAGGGATTTGTCAGTGTGCTTATTATATTCTTCCATCCTTCTTGAAAAATATAATATACTCGTGTTTGAAGATATAATAGCCGCCTTTTAAGGCCCGATAACGCCACAAACTAAGTTTATTCCTTTTACCCCGGTTTTCCTGGATGTCTTTCACGCAAATGCTTTTCAGAGTATAGCCGTACTTATAGACCCGCTCCATGCTCCGGAATCCCAGGGGCAGCCACTCGCCGCCGGCATATTTATCGCCGATGACCAGCACCAGGTAGCGGTCCGGTGCCAGAAACGGGCTATAGTTAGCCACCACCCGCTCGAACATGTCGTAGAAATCCGCCTCGGAAGCCGCTCCCGACAGGTCGCCTTCGAGGTCACTGAAACGGATAATGTCGTGGTAGGGAGGGTGGAGCACCAGGAGATGGGCCTGCTCCGTGCCGCACTCCTTTAAGGCCAGGCGGACTTTGTCCCCGGTTTCGGCAAGCCGGCTGTCACCCTCGATAACCCGCGCCGTCACCCCCGCATCGTTAGGCTCGAGGTTAACAAACCAGTTAGCCCGGCTGGCCACCCAGGGCACCAGTTCCACGCCGACGCCGTTACGGCCCAGACGCCGGCACTCGATGAGAGTGGTGCCCAGCCCCAGGAAGCCGTCGAGCACCGTCTCGCCCTTTTTGGTAAACCGCAGTACCGCCTGGGTCACGATCTGGGGGATGAAGTTCCCCCAGTATTCAGGTGAGTGCACGCCACTATCGTCCCGCTTGGGAAAAAGCCAGAGGCTGTCGGTGATGATATCGCCGTATTCCTTCCAGCGGCTTAAGTCGAGGTCGTTTATGCTCTGAGTCGGCTTCTTTTTCGGGTTCATTACCCCTATTATAGCTAACTACCGGTCTAAGGCCAAACATCGCGGCGCATATTTGACGGGCTGCCGGAAAACGGCCTAACATGATAGAGGAGTTTACGATGCCAATCTACGAGTACGTCTGCACCGCCTGTAAAAAGAAGTTCGAGCGGTTGCGGCCTCTCAGCGAAGCCGAGGCGAGCGCTCGCTGTTCGGTCTGCCACAGCGAGGCAAAACGCGTCCTTTCCACCTTCGCCGCCGTTTCCAAAGACTCAAGCGGGCAGAGCACTCCGGTTATGGGCAGCCCCTGCTCGGGCTGCGGCTCAAGCACTTGTACCACCTGCGGCAGCTAGCGGGCTAAGCCGAAATTCTTACTTGTCTCCCCCACCTTCAGTTCCTTTCTTCCGCCTCAGGAAGTTCACGACACTGAGCCCGAGCTGAACCAAGGCAAGGAACTGCGCCGACGGCTTCGCCGCATCGCTCAGGAAGTAGGCGCGCGGGTTATCGGCCGTTACTTGGCGGCGTCTTTTCGTGATATACTGTAGCCGATGAGGAGACCGGATTGAAGGGTAAAGACCTGCTCTCCATCGCTGACTTAAGCAGCGAGGATATCCTCTGGCTGGTTAGCGAGACCGTTAACTTAAAACAGACCGGCCGCTGGCTTTCCCTGCTCGACCGGAAAATTCTGGCGCTGGTCTTTGAAAAACCCTCGCTCCGGACCCGGGTCAGCTTCGAGGTCGCCATGCGGCAGCTGGGCGGCCATTGCCTCTACCTCTCGCCGGAGGAAGTCGGCCTGGGCAAGCGGGAACCGGTGGCCGACGTCGCCCAGGTGCTCAGCCGCTACGTTAGCGCCATTGCCGCCCGCACCTTTTCCCACAAGACCCTTGAAGTTATGGCGGCCAGCGCCGGCATACCGGTAATCAACGCCCTCTCCGATGCCGAGCACCCCTGCCAGGCGCTTGCCGACCTGGTGACCATCTACGAAAAGAAAGAAACCCTGGCGGGGTTGAACCTGGCTTACCTCGGTGACGGGAACAACGTGGCCTCAAGCCTGCTGCTGGGAGCTTCGCTGGTGGGCATGAATTTTCGCATCGCCGTTCCGACAAGCTATGCTATCGCCGGCGAGGTGATGGCACTCGCCCGGGATTTCGCCGCGGGCAGCGGCGCCGAGATACTGGTTACCGAGCAGCCTGAGGTGGCGCTCGCGGACGCCGACATCGTTTATACCGACGTCTGGACCAGCATGGGACAGGAGGCGGCGCGGGAGCAGCGCCGAATTGACTTCAAAGGCTACCAGTTGAACCCCGAACGCCTTTCGATGGCCCGGCCGGACGCCATGGTGATGCACCCCCTGCCGGCGCACCTGGGGGAAGAGGTAACCGAGGATGTGCTCTATGGCCCCAAGTCGGTGATTTTTGACCAGGCGGAGAACCGCATGCACCTGGCCAAGACGCTGCTCGGGGTGATGCTGGGGGGACTGGAAATGCCGCTCTCGGCTTACCGCTAGGTGGTGGCCTGCCAACCAGCATTACCCTGGCCCTTTATCCCCGAAAATTTCTCCCGACTAGTGAAAGATTTTTAAAGAGTATCAGTCACGGTAGAACTGGAGGTTAGTATTGGCTTTGCCCGTAGTCGCTATTTTAGGGCGGCAGAATGTCGGTAAGTCCACGCTCTTAAACCGGCTGGTTGGCCGACAGCTGGCGATTGTCGAAGACCTGCCCGGCACCACCCGTGACCGGATTATGGCCAAGGTCAGCTGGCAGGGAACGCTTTTCGCCCTGGTTGATACCGGCGGCCTCGAAATAAGGCCGGGGTCAGACCTGGCCCGGATGGTGAAGGCACAGGCCGAGGTCGCCATCGCTGAGGCCGACCTCATGCTTTTCGTGGTGAGTGTCGAAGAAGGGTTAATGGCCGATGACCAGGAAATTGCTGACGGGCTGCGCCGGGCGGGTAAACCGATAATCCTGGTAGCCAACAAAGCCGACAATGCCCGCCTTGAATCAAATGCGGCTGATTTCTACCGGCTGGGGCTGGGTGAACCGTTGCCGATAAGCGCCCATCACGGACGCGGCACCGAAACCTTGCTGGACCGGATTATCGCCCTGTTACCGCCGGCGGCGACTGCCCCGCCTGAGCCGGAAGCAATGAAAATAGCCATCATCGGGCGGGCTAATGTCGGCAAATCAACACTGCTCAACAGCCTGCTGGGAGAAGAGCGCGCCATCGTGGACTCCCAGCCGGGCACAACCCGTGACGCCGTAGATACGAACCTTGACTTTAAGGGGCAAAATGTGTTACTTATTGATACCGCCGGTATAAGACGGCGGGGCCGGCAGGATGTGGGTATCGAGCGCTACGGCGTCATCCGCGCTCTCAGGGCCATTGACCGGGCGGATGTCGTGATACTGGTGCTCGACGCCACCGAGATGGTGACCGCCCAGGATAAACACGTTGCGGGGTACATCCAGCAGGCCGCCAAAGGAGCGATACTGGTTGTGAATAAATGGGACCTGGTGAGCGATAATGACACCGCTACGACCACCCGCAACCTTAAGAATGAGCTCAAGTTTATGGCCTACGCGCCGGTACTCTTCGTTTCCGCCAAACTCGCCCGGGGTACCGAGCGGATTCTGCCGCAGGCCCAACTGGTGTGCCAGGAGCGTGCCAAACGCCTGACCACGTCCGAGGTGAACAAGGTCGTCCAAGAGGCTCTGGCGGCCCATAACCTGCCCCGGCGCGGGGGCCGACAGCTCAAAGTGCGCTACGCTACCCAGGCAGAGACAAACCCCCCCACCTTCGTCTTCTTCGTCAACGACCACACTCTGGTACACTTCTCCTACCGGCGTTATCTGGAAAATAGACTGCGCGATGCTTTCGGTTTTACAGGCACGCCGCTCCGCCTGACTTTTAAGTCCGCGGGAGGCAAGCCTTGATAATATTCGAGATGGTCGCCGCCCTGGTGCTGGCCTATTGTCTGGGCTCGATACCATTCGGCCTGCTGCTTAGCCGTTACTGGGGGAAAGGTGATATCCGGCAATACGGCAGCGGCAAGACCGGGGCCACCAACGTGCTGCGTACCATGGGTAAAAAAGCGGCGGCCGTTGCGGTCGTGCTGGATGTATCCAAGGGCGCCCTGGCGGTGGTTTCCGCCGGGCTGATTGTCGGACACGGCTCGCTCGCGGTGGCCGGCTTTCACCTGGATATTACGCTCATTCAGGTGCTGGCGGGACTTGCCGCTATCGCCGGGCACGTCTGGCCGGTCTTCTACAAATTTCGCGGCGGGCGGGGGGTGGCCACTTTCTTCGGCGGGTTGCTGGTCATGAGTCTCCCGGCAGCTATCCTGGGCGGGGAGGCCCTGATTATTGTCGCCGCCCTGACGAGATTTGCTTCCCTCGGTTCCATCGTGGCGGTAGTGGTCGTCTACGCCACCATGGCCGCATTTTACATTTTCAACGGTTCCCCTCTGGGATACATTCTTTACGTGATGTTAGGCGGCATCACCATCATCGCGTTGCACCGGGACAACATCAGCCGCCTGCTGCAGGGCACCGAACGCCGGCTGGGTGAAAAAGGCTAAAGGCCCGAAGTCCATCCCACCGAGCGGCTTTCCGCAACCGGCCGTCTTACCGATTTAGAGATAATATGACTAAAGTCGCTATTATCGGCACCACCACCTGGGGGATTACCCTATCCCTGGTACTGGCCCGCAAGGAACTGGCGGTCAGTTTGTGGGCACGCTCCAAGGAAGAGGCCCACCGGCTGGCCCGCGACGAGACGCGACCCGGTAAGCTGGGCGGGGTCACCATTCCCGAGCAGGTAACCATCACGAGCTCTATCGAGGAGGCGCTGGACGACGCCAGTGCCGTCATCCTGGTAGTGCCCTCTCAAACCATGCGGCAGAATATCAAGCTGCTTAAGGCCCACCTGAATGACGGCGCGCTGGTCATCAGTGCTTCCAAGGGACTGGAGATTGAGACCGGCCAGCGCATGTCCGAGGTAATCAGCGAGGAAATCGACCCGGTCTTCCATAACAATATCTGCGCCCTTTCCGGCCCGAATCTCTACGCGGAAGTCGTGCGTGATTTACCAGCCGTCTCGGTGGTAGCCGGCTTTAATGACGCCGCCGTTAAAAAGGCCCAGAAACTGCTGAACGCCCCCAATTTCTGTGTCTACACCAACAGCGATATTATCGGCGTTGAGCTTGGCGGGGCGCTGAAAAACATCATCGCCCTGGGGGCGGGCATGGTAGATGGCCTGAGCTACGGTGATAATGCCAAAGCCGCCCTGATTACCAGGGGACTAACCGAAATCAGCGCGCTCGGGGTTGCCCTGGGCGCCAACCCGCTCACCTTCTCGGGGCTGGCGGGACTGGGAGACTTAATCGCCACCTGCGCCAGCCCTTTAAGCCGTAACCACCACGTCGGTGAGGAACTGGCGCGTGGCCGCGGTCTGCAGGAGATACTGGCCTCACTCGATAGTGTCGCCGAGGGCGTGACCACCACCGTGGCCGCCTGGCAGCTGGCCAGAAAGCTGGGCCTTGAGATGCCGATCACCGAGAAGATTTACCAGGTGCTCTACGACGGCGTTGCCGCCAGCGAAGTTATGGCAAAACTGCTGGGTGCCCGAGGCAGACACGAGCTGGTAGGGAGGAAGTGGCGGCTCTTCTCACTCTTCCACCATCTGAAGAAAAAGCCCTAGTCTATTTTTGGGGCAGGTTTTTCGCATCCAGGCTCGAAGACAGCTTTTCCAGCAATACCCGCTGCTCCCGGCTCAGCTTTTCGGGCACCGCCACGAAAAGGCTGACCAGTTCGTCGCCCCGCCCGCTCCGTTCCAGGTGAGGCATACCCTGCCCCTTGATACGGAACACGGTGCCCGTCTGGCTGCCGGCCGGTACCTTTAGCCTGGTTTCGCCGTTAAGGGTGGGCACCTCAAGCTCAACCCCCAGGGCCGCCTGGGCGAAGTTGAGCACCATCTGATAGTGGATATCGTCGCCATCGCGGCTGAAAAACGGGTGTGGGCTTACCGATACGGCCACGTACAGGTCTCCCGCCGGACCACCCCTGGAACCGGCATTGCCTTCCCCGCTCAGACGAATCTGGAGTCCATCCGAGATGCCGGCCGGGATTTTAACCATGATGTGACGCCGCTTACTTTCCTGCCCGGTACTCTTACACTGCGGACACGGCTCGGTGATTATCGCGCCCTCGCCGCGGCACTGGCGGCAAGTGCTGACACTGCTGAAGCGGCCGAAAATGCTCTGCTCGACCCGGCGCACCTTTCCGGTGCCGTTACAGTTGGGACACCGGCTGGGCTTCGAGCCCGGCTTCGAGCCGGTGCCCTGGCAGGTGGCGCAGTTCTCGATGCGCGTCACCTCCACCTCTTGTTCGGTACTGCGGGCAGCTTCCTCAAAAGAGACCGTTACCTGGCTGCGGAGGTGAGAACCCCGCTGCGGCGCCTGCCGGTTAGCGGCGGTTGCCCCGCCGAAGAACGCGTCGAAAATATCACCGAAGCCGCTGAACTCGAAGCCCTCGAAGCCGCGTCCGTAAACCCCCTCGCCGTCGCGATGGCCGAAACGGTCATAAGCCTCGCGCCTGGGGGGTTCGCAGAGGACCTGATAGGCCTCATTGCACTCCTTGAACTTCTCCGCCGCGTCCTTGTCCGGATTATGGTCGGGGTGATACTTAAAGGCCATCTTACGGAAGGCCTTTTTTATCTCCTCATCAGTCGCATTCCGGGGTAGGCCGAGAACTTCGTAATAGTCCCGCTTGGACGGCACAAAATCACTCCCTCGAAGGCTCCCTAAATACCCGGAAAAGGGAAGCCTGACAAATTATTCTAGACCTCGCGAAACTCGCCTTCAACTGCGCCTTCATCACCGCCGCCTTCCGACGGGCCCTGGCCACCCGGAGCTTCACCGCCCGGCGGCGGCGCGCCACCCGGCCCCGGCTGGCCGTAAACGGCGCTGCCGACCTTCTGGGTTGCCTCGGAGAGTTCCCGGGTGGTGCGTTTGATAGCCTCGATATCGGAGCCCCCGAGCGCCGAGCGCACCGCCGCTACCTTGCTCTCAATCTCCTGGTTCAAGTCGGCCGGTATCTTGTCCTTGTTGTCGCGCAGCATCTTCTCGGCGTTATAGGCTAAAGTGTCGGCGGTGTTGCGTGCCTCCACCTCATCCTTGCGCCGGGCGTCTTCGCTGGCGTGAGCTTCCGCCTCCCGCTGCATCTTGGCCACCTCTTCCTTGGAGAGACCGCTTGAGGCGGTGATGGTTATTTTCTGCTCGCGGCCGGTGCCCTTGTCCCGCGCCGAGACGTTTAAGATACCGTTGGCATCGATATCGAAGGCAACTTCAATCTGGGGCATGCCCCGGGGCGCCGGCAGAATGCCGTCCAGCGTGAACCGCCCCAGGGTACGGTTGTCAGCCGCCATGGGCCTCTCTCCCTGGAGCACGTGGACCTCGACGCCGGGCTGGTTGTCCGCCGCGGTGCTGAAAACCTGGCTCTTGGAGGTGGGAATGGTGGTGTTTCGCGGAATCAGGGGAGTGGCCACCCCTCCCAGGGTCTCGATGCCCAGGGTCAGCGGTATCACGTCCAGGAGCAGGATTTCCTTGACCTCACCTTTAAGCACCCCGGCCTGGATGGCGGCGCCGATGGCCACCACCTCGTCGGGATTAACGCCTTTATTCGGGTCTTTGCCGAAAAACTGTTTTACCTTCTCCTGTACTAAAGGCATGCGGGTCTGCCCCCCCACCAGGATGACTTCGTCAATCTGGGCCGAAGCCTTGCCGGCATCCTTGAGCGCCTGGCGGCAGGGCTCGATGGTCTTTTCCACCAGGTCCATCACCAGTTGTTCCAGCTTGGCCCGGGTAAGGGTAATGGCCAGGTGCTTGGGCCCGCTGGCATCGGCGGTGATGAAGGGCAGGTTTATCTCGCTCTGCTGGACGGTGGAAAGGTCGATTTTGGCCTTCTCCCCGGACTCTTTGAGGCGCTGGACGGCCATCTTGTCCTTTCTCAAGTCAATCCCCTGCTCCCGCTTGAACTCGTCACAGAGCCAGTCGATGATCCTCTGGTCGAAATCGTCGCCGCCGAGATGGGTGTCGCCGCTGGTTGACTTGACGTGGAAAGTACCCTCGCCAATTTCCAGGACCGAGATATCAAAGGTGCCACCACCCAGGTCATAGACGGCAATGGTCTCCTCCCCCTTTTTGTCCAAACCGTAGGCCAGAGAGGCCGCGGTCGGTTCGTTGATGATGCGCAGCACGTTGAGACCGGCGATGGTGCCGGCGTCTTTGGTCGCCTGCCGCTGGGCGTCGTTAAAGTAGGCGGGCACGGTAATTACCGCTTCCGTGACCTTCTCCCCGAGGTAGGCTTCGGCATCCGCCTTCAACTTTTGCAGTATCATGGCCGAGATTTCGGGGGGGCTGTACTCCTTGCTGCCCATCACCACCCGCACCTCGTTGTTAGCCGCCCGTGTCACCTTGTAGGTCTTACGCTTGGCATCTTCCTCAATCGGCAGCTCCCGGCCGGCCGGCTCGCCCCATTTGCGGCCCATGAACCGCTTGATGCTGTATATGGTGTTATCAGGGTTGGTGATTGACTGACGCTTGGCGATTTGCCCCACCAGCCGCTCCCCGTTTTTACTGACCGCCACCACCGAGGGGACAAGAGTACTGCCCTCGGCGGAGGGGATGACTACCGGTTCGCCACCCTGCATCACCGCGACTTCACTGTTGGTTGTTCCCAGGTCAATACCCACTGCTTTAGCCATCTATCGTCTCCTAAAATATGAGGTTAATCACCTGATTGCTGCTCCGTATCGCTGACGGAGGTATCACCCTTTGAGCCATTACCCACCACCACCTTGCTGGGACGTATAACCCGGCCATCGAAACGATAGCCTTTCACCATCTCACCCACCACGATGCCATCGGGGCCTGCGCCCTGCATGGCCGCCTCGTGGAGCCGCGGGTCGAAAGGCTCGCCCAGCGCCCTGATGGGGGACAGCCCCTGCGCTTCAAATGTGGTGCGCAGCTTACGCTCGATGAGGCGGAAACCTTCCGGCCAGCCTGAGCCAGCGATGTCCTTTGGCAGAGCACTAAAGGCACGTTCCAGGTCGTCCAGGACCGGCAGCAGCGCCAGGATAATACCGGACCTGGCCAGATTGCCGCACTCGGCCAATTCCTGTTCGGCGCGCCGCTTGTAGTTCGCGAAGTCGGCCTGGGCCCGCTGCCAGCCAGCCAGGTTGCCTTCGGCCTTCTCTTTCTCGCTGGCCAGTACCTGGCCAAGCGCCGCCGGGTCAACGGCCGCCGGCCCGTTAACCGGGCTTTCTTCTGGTTCCCAGCTTTCCTCTGGTCCCCGTGATATCATAGTTGCCCCTTATCCGGTCTCGTTTCTGCCCAGTGCCTCGCTGGTGCTCTTACCGTAAAGTTCGGTCACCAGCTCGCTCAGCACCGAGGTCAGGTAGCTTACCGCGGCGATGGCATGGGCATAGGCCATCCGGGTCGGCCCGACCACCGCCAGATTACCCACCGCCCCTTCCCGCAGCCCGTAGCAGCCGATAACCACGCTGTAATCCTGGAAGGTCTCGGCCAGATTTTCCCGGCCGATAATTACCTGGAGTGTCTTACCCGCCGGCCTTGGCGGGACAATCGCCTTGAGCAGGCTGCGGTGCTCGATAAGCTCCAGCAGACCCCGTACCCGCTGGCTTAAAGTGAACTCCGGTTGACTCAGCATCAGATGCAGACCGTCAAGGTACGGCTCCTGGTAGGCCTGAGCGTCCTCGGTCTGCATGGTCCTGGCGATAACCGATACCGCCGGCTCTTCCGCCGGAGAAAGCTCGGCCTTCTTGTCCAGTATCTGCTGGCTGGTTAGTCCGCCATAATGCTGGCTCAATTTGCCGGCTATGGCCGACAGTTCCGGCTGAGAAACGGGACTTTCGAAGTTCACCAGCTGTTCTCTTATCCGGCCACCGTAGAGAATGAGTACCATCAGCACCAGGTTCTCCTGAATGGCAACCATCTCCACCATCATCAGACGGCAGTTCGGCGGCCGGGGCAGACTGACCACCGCCATATTCCCCAGAAGGCGGGCAAGCATGGTCGCCGAGAGCCGGAGCCAGGCCTCGAGGTCATCCTCAACCTGGTGGAAGAGGTGGCTGATGAGGCGTTGTTCCGACATCGGCAGCTCAACTTCCTTAAGCGATGCCACGTAGTAGCGGTAGCCTTTATCGGAGGGGATGCTCCCCGCCGAGAGGTGGGGACGGGTAACGTAACCGTCCTGCTCTAAACGGGCGACCTCATTCCTGATAGTGGCGGAACTGACCTCAAGTTCGAACTCCCCAATCAGGCTCTGCGATGGCACCGGCTGCGCCCTGGTGATGTATTTATCAATGATTGACTTGAGTACTCTATCCGCTCTCGGAGATAACATCTTTACCTCCATAGACCCGGGCTAACGCTCGCGGAAAATATTAGCAGTCCCAACCTGAGACTGCTAACTCTAAGTTAGCATTTTTAATCCTCGTTTGTCAAGACAGTCAGTCGGCATTTTAGCGACGTTGACCCCGAAATATGACTGTGATATATTGAGGTCGATGGAAATTACCTGGCTGGGCCGCTCCTGTTTCCGGCTCAAAGGCAGTGAAGCCACCGTGCTCACCGACCCCTACGGGCCTGACTACGGCTATAATCTGGGCAAGCCCACCGCCAACATCGTCACCGTCAGCCACCAGCACGCCGACCACAACTATGTCCAGGCGGTTAGCGGCGCCCGGGTAATCAGCGGCCCCGGTGAGTACGAATTCGGGAATATCCTGATTATCGGGGTGGCTACCTACCACGATGATGCCGGAGGCGAGAAAAGGGGAAAGAATACGGTCTATCTCATCGAGATGGACGAGGTCACCATCTGCCACCTGGGTGACCTGGGGCACCTCCTCACCTCGGAGCAGGCCGGAGGACTGGGTAATATTGATGTCCTGCTCATCCCGGTCGGCGGCGTTTACACCATTGACGCCCCTCAGGCGGCAAAAGTAGTGCGCCAGCTCGAGCCCAAGTTCGTCATCCCCATGCACTACAAGACGCCGGTGGAGAAAGCGGCGCTTGAGCCGGTTGACCGGTTCCTTAAGGAACTCGGCGTTGGCCAGCTCGAGCCCAGCCCAAAGCTCTCCGTGACAAAGTCAAACCTGCCCGAAAGCCTCCAGGTCCGCTTGCTCAGCTACTGATAACGCCATCTTCCCTTAATTTTCCGCGGACTATCGCCAGAAATGGCCCAGCCGGCTGATTTTCCAGGTGAGGATAATGAGCGTGACCAGTCCAGCGGCGGCAATCAGCAATAACGCCCCTCCGAAATACAAAAACCATCTGGCCCAGTAGGGGACATCCGCTTGTGCCGGTAATAGCGGCGGCGGCACTGGTTCCCTCTCGGTGACCAGCCCGTCCAGTCCCGATGGCAGCCGGTTAGCTGTCTCAGCCGGCGATAGGGGTGAAACTGGTTGGGCCGGGGCTGGTGGCGGTGCAATAACGGGCACTGGCTGGGGCAGTGCCGGTGCCGTAGTAAAGGCACGGGTGGCGCTCCAGGCGCTGTTAGTACCCTCGCCGACTGCCCTCACCCGCCAGTAGTAGGTCACTCCGGGAGCAAGCTCAAGGTCAGTTTGCCAGGCGGTACTGGCTATGGCCGCCTCCCCAGCCTTTAGCAGTGTGGGACGGGCAAAAGCGACCTCATCAGATACCATCAGCTCGTAGCTCGACGAGCCGGCGACTTCGTCCCACTGGAAAACCGGCCGGGACATTACCTGCTGGTCACCGGCCGCCGGGGATACCAGCCTGGGCGCGGCATAGTTTGAGCCGAGGCTGGTGGTGAAAGAACGCTTCTCTGACCAGGGGCTCAGCACCGGCGAAGTGGCCCTCACCCGCCAGTGATACCTGGTCGCCGGCTCTAATCTGGGCAACCTGACCTGGGTAGCCCTGGTAGTGCTCTCGAAGCCATCGGGTACGCTGGAGAAATCAGTATCGGCATCAATCTGCCAGCGGTACTCACTGGCACCCTCCAACGTCGCCCAGTCAAGTGAGAGGTTGCTTATCTGGTAGTTGAGCAGAGTACCGAGGCCCGGAGCTCCGTCATCGGGCGTGGTGAGAACGACGGCGGTGGTCATGGTATCCCGGTAAAAGACCACCCACTTGTTAGCGGTATCCACCGACCAGAGGCGACCACCGGCCAGCCACAGGCCGTCCAGCTTGGCGTTATTCTCCAGACCCCGGGTCACGGTTTCAAAAGCCGGCCCCAGGCTATAATCGGGGGCAAGGCTTCGCTCCAGGCCGCCGCCGGCTTTAAGATTGCCAGCGTAGAGGACCCCTTCCGCCGAAAGACAGATTTTCGACAGGCTGCTACTCAGCGGCAGGGTACCGTCAATGCTCTGCCATCTGGAGTCGCGCCCGATAACCAACCGGTAAATGCCCTTGTCCAGGCTGCTCGAAGCGGCGTAGACCGTACCGCTCCGCTCGAAACTAGGCGCGAAGGCGACGCTCAGGCTGCCGGCCAGAGGGGCCGAAGCGGCATCGTCCGGTAGCGGCTGAAAAGTTCTACCGTCATCGCGCGAGATATAGACCCAGCCGGCGGCACTGCCCACCAGAATGGTCGGGTCACCGGGGTAGCCCGGCGATACCGCGATTGATTTTACCTGGTGCGTGCCGACCACGGTACCCGGGCGGTAGCTCCAGCCGCCATCGGTTGAGCGATAGAACTTCGAGGTGCCGTTTAAGCCGGCAATGAGCAGGGTATCGTCCCCGGTTACCGCCCAGGCATCAATGGGAAAACCACTACCGGTGGTCGGGTCAATGGTGAGGCGGGCGCTCTCGAAATTCTGCCCCCCGTCCTTGGCGCGCCAGGTGGCGCCACTGCCCGACGAAGTGCCGGCAACGAAGACGGTACGGCTGCTCTGGCCGTAAGCCGGTGCCAGCCTGACGCCGCCCAAGCTGTCAACACCAGGCAGCGCGCTGGAGAAGATTCTTTCCCACCTGGCCGCAACGTCCCGCCGCCAGAGACTGTGCTCACCACCCCAGGTGAGGAGAAAGGCTGTCCCGTCATCCTGATAGCCCGCTGACGCTCCCAGGTCAACGATGCTGGCAACCGCAGTGTCAATCAGGCCGGTCTGGTTCCAGGTAAGGCCGCCGTCAACCGTGCGTGATACCGCGCTCTCAGCCCCGCTGGTGGCGGCGTAAGCCTGGCGGCTGCCCGAGAAGTCGGCGGCCATCACCACCCGGGTCGCCTGCTGGCCGGTGGGCGCCCGGTTCGACCTGCGCCAAGTGCGACCGCCGTCGCGGCTGAAATAGACCTGAGCGCTGTTCGCCGCCCCCGCGAGCAGGCTGGCACGGTCAGCGTAGCCACTTACCGCCAGGGAGGTAACGTCGAGGTTGGCCTGCCCGTAACCGGTGACGAGATTTAAGTCGGTCGTATCTGAAGTGCCGGTTACCATGGCGCGGTCAATCCGGTAGACATCACCCTGGTCGCCACCGGCATTGATGGCCACAAAAAGCGGGGATAGCCCGAAAATCTCGCCGTTATTACCATCTTCGGGGAAAGCAATGGCGGCGGAATTTGCCACCGCCACCGCGGTCGGCAGCCGGGAGTTGCCTTTGTCCAGCCTGGCGTCGGCGATGTTGGTGCCCCAGGCAGCATCACCTGCCCGGGTAGTCACCAAAGTACTTGTCTCGTCGGTCGCCACCGCCACCAGTTCCCGGTTTTCCGGAAAATAAGGCGAGAAGGCCACCGCGTAGACATCGTAACCCGAGAGACCGGTATCCGTCCAGACAACCGGCAGGCTATCGTCCAGGGTATAGACCCCGCCGTATTGCCCGCCGTCGGTGTCCCTGGTGGCGACGACCAGGGTGAACGGGTTCGCCCCGCCGATAGCTAGCGAAGTAATTTCGACATTGCCGCTACCGGCGCCGGGAGACGGGGGCAACTGGGCAAAGCTATCGCCGCCATCGGTGGAACGGAAAACGCGCGAGCTGGTGGCGTAATAGACCCTTCGGGCGTCACCGGGGGTGATGGCCATCGCCACGATGATGTCGCTCACCTGGCCCACCGGCTGCCAGCGGTAACCGCCGTCGGTGGACTTGAGCAGGGTCTGGCCAAGCCCCTTGCCGTAGGCGTAGAGCGTGCCGTCGCTGGCCAGGGTGAGCAGGGGAACATCAGCGCCACTGGCCAGTACCCAGCCACCGGCCGCTCCCTGCGCGGGGATGGCCAGCCGGGACCACCGCAGCGGCTCAACGGGGTCGGCTGTCTTCGCCTCCAGGGGGCGGTAGACGAGGCTAACCAGTATGACCAGCCCCAGAACCGCCAGACGCGAAACCGTTTTTGCCACATGGCGAATTGTAAGCACTTGCCAGCTTTAAGTCAATGTCTTTTTTGCGGATTTTTAGCAGACTTTGGCGGCGATGATGCGCACCCCACCCATCTCAGAGACATAGCAAGCACCGGGCGAAAAGTTGGGAGATAAACTTCCCCTCGACCCGATGGTCGGGGTATTAAGTTTGGCAGTATAAAGAGCGCCCCGCAAACGAACGGTTGGCTTCCGGTTTGCCGTCTATTACTGAAATTGGGTAGAATGGTGAGTAGCAACCGGGTCAGGGAATTTGATATTACGGGGGTTTCGATTTTTTCTAATGAAAAAACTCAGTCTCATCCTGCTGCTATTTGCCGTAAGTCTTTTCTCCATCGCAGACGGGCCTTCAGTTTTAGCCCAGGGTGAACTAGAGCCGGCCGGTTTCAAAAACGTTCGGCTATGGTTGAACCCTGAATACGATGACCCACGGCTTCTGGTGATGCTGGAGGGTAAGATAGACGGGGTGACCGCCCCGGCCAGAGTGAGGTTTTTGGTGCCGCAGGCCGCCGAGATGTACTCGGCGGGCTCCAAGGATGCCCAGGGGAAATATACCGGGGGACCCCCGGAACGTCAAGCTTCCGGAATACCCGGCTGGGACGAAATCAGCTACATGGTGAAAACCGACACCTTCCGCATGGAATACTATGACCCCATCATCACCGGGCAGCCGGCCAAGACAATCTCGTACGAATTTCGCTCACGCTACCCCATTTCCGGCCTTACGGTTACCGTCCAGCAGCCGCGCCGGGCCACCGACTTCCGCGTTCAGCCCGCCGGCAACGCCACCGGTTCTCCCCTGGTGGATACTGAGGGATTCCGAGTCATACAATACCTCTACCCCGTGCTGGCCAGCGGCTCGCCACTCAGCTTCGAGATTGCCTATCACAAGTCAGACTCAGAGCCAGCGCTGCCCACTCCGGACTCGGGAAAGTCGCCCAGTTCCCCCAATTCACCGGCAGACCTGCTGTGGGTGGGGGTAATTCTTGCCGCTCTCCTGGTGGTGGGAGTTTTATGGATATTAAAATCAAGACCGGGGAAGAAAGCCGCCCGGCGGCCTCAGGCGAAAAGCTCCGCCGCGTTCCGGGCAAAAGCCCAACCCGGGGCGGGGTTCTGCCGCAATTGTGGCCGCCCCTTAAAAAGCACCGATAAGTTCTGCACCAACTGCGGCGCGAAAGTATAATCCAAGTGATGCCGCAACCGCCACACGGTGGGGCAACCCTCTGCGAAAGAAAGCCGGAATCTTGATGGCGAAAAGGTGGCTCGTCTGGCTCCTGCCACTGATAATTGCCCTCGGCGGGTGCACCAGCCTGAGGTCGCCCGCAGGAAAAGGGGACTACTATTTATTCCCCTTCGAGAACGATTTGGAAGGCTGGGCGGCAAAGGGCGTCGACCTGGGCAAGCCGCCGGTGACCTGGTCAATTACCCGTTCGGGAGAGATGGTCAAGGGCGGTAAGTCAGCCGTTATTTTCGACCTCACAAACTTGAACACCCAGGCGAATATCTGGCTGGAGCGGTCATTCCCCCTTGAGCCCGGCCAGCGCTACCGGGTGCAGGTGGCCTACGACTTCGCCAGCGCCGACCGGAGTGGGGTAAATCCCTGGCGGCTGATTACCGGCGTGGCCCCGGCGCCGTTCGGGGGCAGCGATGACCTGGTCTACCAGGGCGACACCGGTAATGGCCCCGGTTCGGCGGCCGGCTACCAGTGGCTGGGAAAGGCTTATGATTTTGTGGTCCAGGCCAATGCCGATGGTCACGTCTACGCCGCCATCGGCATCCGGGGGAACGGGGAAGCCCAGCGCCATTACTTCCTGGACAATGTCCGTATCACTTTTACCCGGGATACGCCGCCGTAAAACCGGAAAGTAAAGGAGCCAGCATGTCCCGCGATAAAAGGGCCAGGGTGCGAAAGATGTTCGCCGCCATCGCCGCCCGCTATGACCTTCTGAACCACGCTCTCAGCTTTGGCATGGACCGGAGCTGGCGGGCTTTTGCCGTCGCAAAATGCTGCCCCAGAGCCGGCGGGCTGGTGCTCGACCTGGCCACCGGTACCGGAGAAATGGCGCGGGACATCGTCCGCAAGCACCGTCCACAGAGGGTGGTCGGCCTAGACTTCAGCCCCGAAATGCTGGCCCAGGCCCGGAGGAAACTGGCCAAACACCCTGACGAGCCTATTGAGCTGGTGCTGGGGGACGCCCTGAACCTTCCCTTCCCCGACGGTACCTTCGATAGCGTTGCCATCGGCTATGCCCTGCGCAAGGTCACCAGCCTCGAACGCCTATTTCAGGAGATGGCCCGGGTAATAAAACCAGGCGGGCGGGCGGTTTCCCTGGAGCTAACCCGCCCGAAGTCGCCCCTGGTGCGCCGGATATACTATCTCCATCTTTGCCACCTGGCACCTCTAATCGGTGGCCTGGTATCGGGGAATCGGGCCGCCTACACCTATCTCCCGGATTCCATCCTGGAATTTCCGCCACCGGAAAAAGTGGCCGAAATTATGCGAAGGGCGGGGCTGGCCAGAGTCGAGATTTATCGCCTCTTTCTCGGCGCGGCGACGGTCTGCGTGGCGACCAGGGAGAGCTAGCACGGCCATTATTCCAGTTCTAAATCCCAAGTGCAAACCCCGCTTGACAAAGCCGGTAACAGATACTACAATTTAGCCTGTTCACCGAGTCCTGCTATCTCGGCTGGCCTCATTTCGGCGAGAAAGGAGCAAAATCCGTTATGCCCCAGCTTTTATCAGCCCGGGGGTATTTGTTCCAACTCTTAAGCCGGAAGACACCGTAAAATTACCGCACCTTTAAACGCCAGCGATTTTGGTATTTTGGCATCCGGGGAATTGGTGGTTTAGCGGCGCTAGATTAAGCCGGTATCCCGCAAACCGGGGGAGCGGCATGCAGTACCCGCAGATTCTGTTTGAAGTTACCAAGCGGATAAGCTCCTCGCTTTCGGCCGATGAAGTCCTGCGGGCGGTTGTGGAAAGCACCGCCCGCATCGTAGATGCCAAGGGTTGCTGCCTGCTACTCATTAGCGAAGACAAAAAAAGATTGGTACCCAGTGCCACCTACGGTCTCAGTGACCGCTACATGAAAGAGGGACCGCTGCTGTCCGATAAAAGCATCGCCCAGGCGATGGCCGGCAAACCGGCCCAAATCCTGAACGCCACAAAAGACGAAACCGTCAAGTACCGCCAACTAAGAGTTGAGGAGGGCATCGCCTCGATACTCTCGGTGCCAGTCAAGATTGACGATAAATTGCTGGGCGTAATCAGAGTCTACACCGCCAAGCCCCGCGTTTTCACAGCCGAGGAAATCAATTTTGTCGATGGTGTCGCCAGCCTGGGTGCTCTGGCTTTGGAGAAAGCTCGACTACACGAGCAGGTAAGCCAGAATCTACAGCAGTGTAATATTGACCTCGCCCATCTGGGGGATGAACGCCAGAATCTCTTTCGATTCCTCTCCATGGCAGCCCACGACCTCAAAGCGCCGCTCAGCGCCGTCCAGACCTATTTTAGCGTGTTGCTCGATGGTTATGCCGGAGGGCTTAACGAAAAGCAGCAGAACATCCTGGGAAGGTGCTCTACCAGGGTCAGGGAGCTGCTGGAGTTAATCAGCGACCTGCTGGACATGTCCAAAATCACGGTGGGCAACGTCGTTACCGAGATGGAGCTGATTAACCTGCGGGGGCTGCTCGACACCTGCCTGGAAACCGCGGGCAACCTTGCGGAGAAGAGAAGCATCGTCTTGAGCAGCGAGATACCGGACGAGCTGCCTCCTTTGAACGCCTGCGGCAGCCGCCTGCAGCACGTCATCACCCATCTGCTCTCCAACGCCATAACCTATACCGAGCCGGGTGGTTCGGTGAAGCTCAGGGTGGTCAATGGGTCAGAGTGCTTCCAGTTCGAATGTCTCGACACCGGGATTGGCATTCCCCCGGAGGAACTGCCCAATATTTTCCATGAGTTTTTCCGGGCAAGCAACGCCCGTCATACCAAAGGTACCGGCCTGGGACTGGCCATCGCCAAGAGGGTCATCGAAGCTCACGGTGGGCGCATCTGGGTTGAGAGTCCCTGCCCGGAAAGCGGCCAGGGGAGCAAGTTTGTTTTTACCCTGCCCAAAAATTAATCCCGGGCGATGTTGCCGGATTAACGGGGCCGGTATCGTTCGGGACGGATAGAAAGGAGCCGGCGGTAAGCGGTATGAAGTCCAGGGGAGAAAAGGCGCCGAAGAAAATCCTGGTGGTCGATGATGACCCGGATATTCACGAAGCCCTCAGCATGATTTTAGAATCGAATGGCTACCAGGTGATTTCAGCCTGGGACGGCATCGAGGGACTGGCCTGTCTCAAGGCCCAGAAGCCCGACCTGATGATTATGGACCTGATGATGCCGAAAATGGACGGTTTTGCGGTGTTGCGGGAACTCCGGGATTCGAAATGGTCGGAATTCCGTAACACGCCCATCATGATTTTAAGCTCAATCAGGGAAGAAGCCAGCCGCCGCCGCTACGAGCTGGAGACCGGTGTCAGTCTGGACGTGGCCGGCTACGTGGAGAAAAAGACTTCTCCCGATGTCCTGGTCGACGACCTGGTGGAAAAACCCTTTTCCCCCGATATCATCCTGCGGAAGGTGACAAAGCTTCTCGAAAAGAACCAGCCGTCCAAGAAGTGACCGGGCTTTAGTTTTAGAGAGGAGTTTAGAGAATGGACAAAAAAGCCAAGATTCTGCTGGTCGATGACGACCCGGACTTCGTTAGCGCCACCAGGACTATCCTGGAAAGCCGGCACTACGAGATTATTACCGCCGATGATGGTGAAGCAGGACTGATAATGGCCAGGAAGGAAAAACCTGACCTCATAATACTGGACGTGATTATGCCGGTAAAGGACGGCTTTACCGCGGCGGAACAGCTCAAGAAAGACCCGGCACTGGCCAAAATCCCGGTCATCATGCTCACCAGCTTTGCCCAGAAAGGGCAGGGGACGGCGATACCGAGGAGCCGGGGTTTCGACCTGGATACCGAGGACTATCTCGACAAGCCGGTAAGCCCGGCGGAACTGCTCAAGGCAGTTGGAAGGTACGTCTAGCTCTCGGGGGCAGGCCGCCCCAGTGTGCAGTCCCGTAAATAAGTTTCATGAACCGCGGGCAGAGTAGAGTCGAAAAACGGGTGTTTTCAGAGCCATCCCGTCTTCCCCAAAATGAAAGCTACTTCAGAAACTAGACACTAGCATCATCGGCTTAAAGAGAGGCGGATTTGGAAACGATTACCATCACGCTTAATGGTCGGGAAGTGAGCGGCCGCCCCGCCATGACCGTGCTGGAGCTGGCGCGGGAAGCCGGCGTGGACATACCCACCCTGTGCGACGACCCCAATCTGAAACCCTATGGCGCCTGCCGCGTCTGCATCGTGGAGAACGAGGCTAATGGGACGCTGCTGGCCAGCTGCGTCACACCCATCGCGCCGGGCATGGTCATCAATACGGTGTCGCCCCGGGTGCTGGAGCGTCGGCGGCTATTGCTCAAGCTCCTGCTGGCCAGCCACCCCGACAGCTGCATGGTCTGCGACAAGGGCAACCGCTGCTCGCTGCGGCAGATTGCCGCCGACCTGGGCGTCGGTTTCATCGACCTGGAGAGAATCCCGCAGCCGGCGGTAATCCAGGAGTTGAACCCCTTCCTGGAAAGGGATTTGAGCAAGTGTATCCTGTGCGCCCGGTGTATTCGCGCCGACCAGGAACTGGTAGTGGTCGGGGCCATCGACTATCTCCACCGGGGCTTCAGCGCCAGGCCCGCCACGCTGGGCGACCTGCCCCTGGAAAAGTCGGAATGTACTTTCTGCGGCACCTGCCTGGCCGCCTGTCCCACCGGCGCCATCATGGAGAAAGATAAAATCGCCCGGGGGACCACGGTAACCTCGGTGGGCTCGGTGTGCCCCTACTGCGGCTGCGGTTGCACCCTTTCCCTGGGCTATAAAGCTAACCGACTGGTGCGCGTTCTGCCCACCGCCCACGGCGCCAACCGGGGTGCCCTCTGTGTCCGGGGAAGCTACGGCTGCGATTTCGTTAACAGCCCGGAGCGGCTGAAACACCCCCTCAAGAAAACGGCGACCGGATTCGAAGAAATTTCCTGGGATGAAGCCCTGAAGCTCGTGGCCGGGGAGTTTGGCCGCATCCGCGATACCGCTGGACCGGACAGCCTGGCCATCCTGGGCGGTAGCCGCCTGACCAACGAGGAAAACTACCTGCTCCAGAGGCTGGGGCGCGGCCTGCTGGGCACCAACAACCTCGATAATGGCGGACGTCTCCAAAACGAGGCCAGCCGCGCGGCGTTCGAGAGAGTCCTCGGCTCACCGGTGGCCACCGGCCTCATGACGGAGCTGGAAAGTTCGCCGGTGATACTGGCCTGCGGTGCTGACCTTGAGGCCAGCGCGCCCATCCTGAGCTACACGGTAAAACGCGCCGCCAAATTCCAGGGGCGCCGCTTGATTATCATTGACCCGCGTGAGACCCGGCTTGGCCCCTTTGCCCAGCTCCACCTTCGGCCCCGCCCCGGCACTGACGCCGCCTTGCTCAGCGGCCTGGCCCGGGCAATCGTTAACGGGAGCTGGTATGACCGGGAGAAAGTTAGCGCCATCAGTGGCTATGAAGAGTTCCTTAAGGGACTGGAAGAGTACCCGGCGGACTACGTGGCCGCTTTCACCGGCGTCCCCGAGGAAGAGCTTGCGACCGCGGCGGAGCTTATCGGCAGCGCCGGGCGGGTGGCCTTCATCGCTGGCAACAGTCTTAGCCGCGAGGCGAACGCCACCGATGCCGTAATGGCGCTGGCCAACCTGGCGCTGCTTACCGGTAACCGTGAGGCGGTCTATGCCCCCCAGACGGACTGTAACGGCCGGGGCGCCGCCGACATGGGCGTTCTGCCCGACTATCTACCCGGCTACCAGGAACTTGCGGCACGTCCCCGGAAAATATTCGAGGAGCGCTGGGGCGCTAAGTTACCGGCAAAGCCCGGTCTCACCGCTCTGGAGATGATTGCGGCTGCGGCCGGGGGAAAACTCAAGGCAATGTACATCGTCGGGGAGAACCCGGTTTTGAGCTTCCCGGCGCCGACCCGCACCCGAAAGGCACTTGAGTCGCTGGAGTTCCTGGTCGTCCAGGACCTGTTCTTGAACGAGACGGCCAAGCTTGCCAGCGTGGTTTTGCCCGCGGCCAGTTTTGCCGAAAAGGAGGGCACCTTCACCAATTTCGAAGGCCGGGTGCAGCCCTTAAACCGGGCGTTTGAAAGCCCGGGCCAAGCCCTGCCCGACTGGGAGATAATACTCAAGCTGGCAGAGAAGATGGGCAGGCCGATGCCTTATGCCTCCCCGGCTGAAGTTATGGCTGAAATTAAGGAGATGGTGCCCGCCTACCGCGTCCGGTCTGGGGCAGTCGCCCGACCGGCCCCGGGTAAAGCAAGCTTTCAGCCGGTGGCGCCGCGAGCGCCAACTCCGAGTAGCGGTGAATATCCCTTTACCCTGCTCACCGGCGCAAGCCAGTTCCACCAGAGTTCCGGCACCCGGAGCTCCCGCTCGGCGCGCCTGGGTAAATGGTGCCCTGAGGCTTTTCTGGAGATGACCGAGTCTGACGGCCGGGCCGCGGGACTGAGTTCCGGCGACCGGGTGCGCCTCATCTCCCTCTCGGGGGAACTCAATACCTCGGTCCGCTTTAGCCACGAGCTTGAGCCGGGGGTCCTCTTTATCGCTGATTCCTTCCCCGGTACGCCGGTCGCCGGGCTTTTTGACACGGTTCTTGACCCGGTTTCCCGGAGTCCGGCGCTTGGGAACGTCAGGGTGAAGATTGAAAAGCTAAAAGCCGATGTGTGAAGTTAAAGACTTGGCTGAGCGATGCTATCGTCCAAGTCTCTGACAATAGTCGAGTAAGATGAAAACTGATGATTGAGACGAAGACCATCGCCGAGCCTGGACCCGGGCAGGTCCAGGAAATTATCGACCGGCACCGGGGCCAGAAGTGGGCCCTGATACCGCTGCTGCAAAAAATCCAGGAGGCATTCGGCTACATTCCTGCCGGTGCCGTCCGTCCCATCGCCGCGAGCCTGGGGCTTTTCCCTTCCCAGGTGCAGGGCGTGATTACCTTCTATTCGCAGTTTTACACCACGCCGCGCGGCCAGCATATCGTGAGGGTCTGCCGGGGTACCGCCTGCCACGTGAGAGGCAGTAAAACGATACTGAAACTGGCCAGGCAACGTCTGGGTATTAAGGAAAACGAGACCACGCCGGACTATAAGTACAGCCTGGAAACGGTGGCCTGCATCGGCTGTTGCGCCCTGGCGCCCAACATGGTCGTCGGCAATACCATCTACGGCAAGCTGAACCCCAAAAAACTTACCGCGATATTCGACCAGTACGAGGAGCGATGAGATGGCACGCAGGGAAGCGGCTGCCCTTCTAACCCTGGAACGCAAAAAAGCCCCCGGGACCAAAGGGGAAGCGCGGGAGCTGCGTATCTGCTGCGGTTCGGGCTGCCCCGGTTCCGAGCAGGTCCGCCAGCGCCTGGAAGAGGCGATTAGCCGGCTGGGGCTCAGGGTGAAAGTTAAATCGACCGGCTGTCACGGCTTCTGCCAGCAGGGCCCCACCGTCATTGTAGAGCCGGAAGGGGTCTTCTACTGCCAGGTTTCGGCCGACGACGCCGACGAAATCGCCGAGCGGCACTTAAAAGGCCACGAGCTGGTGGAGCGCCTGCTTTACACCGACCCCATGACCGGCCAGGTGGTGCCCCACTACCCGGACATCAAGTTCTACCAGCGACAGGAACGCATCGTCCTGCGTAACTGCGGCTACATCGACCCGGAGAAGATTGATGATTACCTGGCGCGGGGCGGCTATCGGGCGCTACGCAAGGCTTTTGGGATGAAGCCGGAAGCGGTTATCGAGGAAGTGAAGAGGTCGGGGCTGCGCGGGCGCGGCGGCGCCGGTTTTCCCACCGGCACAAAGTGGGACTTCTGCCGTAAAGCGCCGGGTGAGCCCAAGTACGTCATCTGCAACGCCGACGAAGGCGACCCGGGCGCTTTTATGGACCGCTCCATTCTGGAAGCCGACCCCCACGCCGTCATCGAAGGGCTGACCATCGCCGCCTACGCCATCGGCGCCAGCGAAGGCTTTATCTACGTGCGCGCCGAGTACCCCCTGGCGGTTAAGCGGCTTATTACGGCCCTGGAGCAGGCCCGCTCGCGCGGTTTTTCCGGGCGGAATATCCTGGGTAGCGGCTTCGGCTTTGAGATACACCTCAAGGAGGGGGCCGGGGCTTTCGTCTGCGGCGAGGAGACGGCTTTAATGGCTTCGATTGAAAGCCATCGGGGCATGCCGCGCCCCCGCCCGCCTTTCCCGGCCCAGTCCGGCATCAACGGTAAACCGAGTAATATCAACAACACCAAGACACTGGCCACCATCCCGGTTATCATCGAGCGCGGCGCCGACTGGTTCGCCGGCTACGGCACCGAAAAAAGCAAGGGGACGGCAGTTTTTGCGCTTACCGGCAAGATTGCCAACAGCGGCCTGGTGGAAGTGCCCATGGGCACGCCCCTGTCCCACATCATCTACGATATCGGGGGCGGCATCCCGCGCGGCAAGCAGCTCAAGGCGGTGCAGACCGGCGGGCCTTCGGGCGGCTGCATCCCCGCCCAGCTAATCGATACCCCGGTTGATTACGATAGCCTGGCGAAGCTGGGCTCGATTATGGGCTCGGGCGGCATGGTGGTCATGGACGAAAACACCTGCATCGTTGACGTAGCCCGCTTCTTTATCAGCTTTACCCAGAGCGAGTCCTGCGGCAAGTGCACCCCCTGCCGTCTGGGCACCCGGCAGATGCTGGAAATCCTGACCCGAATCACCGAGGGGAAGGGGCAAACCGGCGACATAGAACTTCTGGAAATCATCGCCCGGGGGGTGAAGGAGACTTCCCTCTGCGGTCTCGGGCAGACGGCGCCCAATCCGGTGCTCTCCACCATCAAGTATTTCCGCGCCGAATATGACGCCCACATCCGGGACAAGAAGTGCCCGGCGGCGGTCTGCGACGCCCTGATGATATCACCCTGCCAGCACACCTGCCCGGTAGGCATCAATGTCCCGAGGTACGTGGCGGCCATCGCCGAGGGCGATTACCTGGCCTCGATTAACACCATAAGAGAGCGCAACCCCTTCGCCGCCATCTGTGGCCGCATCTGTCACCATCCCTGCGAGGGACGCTGCCGGCGGGGCGAACTGGAAGCGCCGATTGCCATCCGGGAGCTGAAACGCTTTGCCGCCGACTGGTACGCCGGCCACCCGCTGCCGGAACCCGAGCCTTTCCCACGTACCCATTCCCATAGAGTGGCGGTGGTGGGCGGCGGGCCCACCGGCTTAAGCTGTGCCTACTTTCTGGCTCAGATAGGCTATCCCGTAACCGTCTTTGAAGCCCTGCCGGTAGCCGGCGGCATGCTGGCAATAGCCCTGCCGGAGTTCCGGCTGCCCCGCGAGGCCATCCAGCAGGACATCGATTACATCATCAAGCGCGGCGTGGAAATCAGGTACAACACGCCGATTAACATCAATTACACCGTTGACGACCTGAAAAAAGAAGGCTTTAAGGCGGTCTTCATCGCCGCCGGGGCGCAGACCAGCCAGCGCGTGGGTATCCCCGGCGAGCTGGAGGACATCGAGAGCTTCTACTACGGGCTGCGGTTCCTGAGAGATGTCAAGGTGGGCCGTCCGGTAAGCGTCGGTAAGCGCGTGGCGGTTATCGGCGGCGGCAATGTGGCCTTAGACTCAGCCCGCACCGCCCTGCGCCTGGGTGCAGAGGAAGTGAATATCTACTACCGGCGTTCGCTCGAAGAGATGCCGGTCACCGAAGTGGAATATGATGAAGCCGTCGCCGAGGGCATCAACATGAATTTCCTGGTCAGCCCCACCCGGGTGGAAAACGATAACTGGCGGGTCACCGGACTCCAGTGCACCCGCATGCAGCTCGGGGAGCGTGATGAGAGTGGCCGCCGCCGGCCTATCCCCGTCACGGGCTCCGAGTTCTTTGTCCCCGCCGACACCGTGATTGCCGCGGTGGGCCAGGCCCCGGACCTCTCCTTCCTGCCCCGCGATAGCGCCCTGGAACGCACCCGCTGGGAGACGCTGGTGGTGGACACTAACTCGCTCGCCACCAACGTGCCGGGGGTCTTCGCCGGGGGAGATTTCGTGAGCGGCCCGGGTATGGTGGTAGCGGCGGTGGCCGCCGGCCGGCGGGGGGCTACCGCCATTGACAAATATCTACGGGGTGATACTTCCCGGGTAGACCTCTACGATTTAAGGGTGCCGGTGGTCACGGAAAAGGCGGCTGAGGAAGAAGCGGCCACGCCCGGAGAGCAGCCCAGGGCAAAGATGCCCACCCGGGCGGTCCCGGAACGCAAGAAGAGCTTTTACGAAATCGAGATGGGTTTCAGCGAGGAGCAGGCCCGGTACGAGGCCAAGCGCTGCCTGCGCTGCGACCTAGAAAAATGATAGGAAAGCCAGCGCCAAATAGAGGTTTTCCAGCGGGAGGACGAGGATGAAATCAATCACCAGGCAGAAGCCGACCGCGGAGATACTGGAGCAGCTTAACGGGCTGGGGAGTATCTTCATCATCGGTTGCGGCACCTGCACCACCATGACCCGCACCGGCGGCATTGACGAAGTTATCGAGATGAGGGAGCGCCTCAAGCAGGCGGGCAAAATGGTCACCGGCGTCTCGGTAGTCCCGGTGGCCTGCGACGACATGACCGAGGTGAACCTCCGCGAAAACCAGGATGCCATCCAGTCGGCGGACGCCATCCTGGCCATGCCCTGCGCCCTGGGAGTCCAGAAGATAAACTCATACCTCATGAAGCCGGTCATCCCCGCCCTGGACACCCTGTTCATCGGCCTGGAGTTTCGCCCGGGTGATTTCCACGAAGTCTGCGCCCAGTGCGGCCAGTGCGTCATCGGCTGGACGGGCGGCATCTGTCCCATTACTTACTGCCACAAGCACATGGTGAACGGCCCCTGCGGCGGCACCAACAACGGCAAGTGCGAAGTCAGCAAAGAAAAGGACTGCGCCTGGACGCTGATTTACCAGCGCCTCAAGGAGATAGGCCGGCTCGACTTAATGCGCCGCTACCGGCCCATCCAGAACGCGCAGGTGACCCCCAGGCCACGCGTCACGCTAGTTACCTAGAGCGAGGAGGAGACCAATGGCACCGAGCTTCAAAGAGGCTTTAGACTCCGGCAAATTCGTTGTCACCAGCGAAATCGCGCCGCCCAAGGGGACCAATATCGAGAAAATGCTGCACCACATCGACCTCCTGAAGGACAAGGTTGACGGCCTTAATATCACCGACCACCAGAGTTCGGTGATGCGGTTCCCCTCCCTCGGCGGCTGCCTTCATATAAAAGAGCGGGGCGGCGAACCGATTCTCCAGATGACCTGCCGCGACCGTAACCAGCTGGCCCTCCAGGCTGACCTGCTCTTCGCTTATACCCGGGGCGTGCGTAATGTCCTCTGTCTCACCGGCGACGCGACCACGGTGGGCGACCACAAGACCGCCTGCGGCGTCTTTGAGATGGATTCGAGCCAGCTGCTGCGGACGGTGCGCCTCCTGGAGACCGGCAAGGACCTGGGCGGTAATGACCTTGACGGCGCGGTCAAGTTCTGCGCCGGCGCCATCGTCACTCCCGAGGCCCGGCCTATCGAGCCCCAGCTCATCAAGTTCGAGAAAAAGGTCGAGGCGGGCGCCGAGTTCATCCAGACCCAGGCCATCTATGACCTGGAGAATTTCCGAAAATTCATGGAGTACGCCCGACAGTTCCCGGTGAAGATTCTGGCGGGCATCGTGCTGCTCACCGGGGCCAAGATGGCCCAGTACATGACCGATAACGTGCCCGGCATCTTCGTGCCCCAGGCCTTAATCAGCGAGATGGCACAGGCGCCCAAAGGTGAAGGCTTGAAAAAGGGCATCGAGATTGCCGGCCGGATGATTGCCGAGCTAAAGCGCGACCGGGTTTGCGACGGCGTGCACATCATGGCCATCGGTCGCGAGGAGGTCGTCCCGGACATCATGGCCGCCGCCGGCCTCGCGCAAAAAAGCGCCGCTTGAGGAAGCCCACCACTAGATTACGACACTGATAATACCCTTACCGGGTGACCCGGCAAGCGCCTACGCTACCGGGGGGCGGATGGCCTGGCGGGGAAACGCAGCTCCCGGCTCAAGTGAAGGTAGCGCATGATATCGGCGCGGCTCAGGAGACCGGCCACCCGGCCGTCTTCCAGCACCAGCACCTGGTTTAAGTCGTGCTCGGCGATGAGGTTGAAGGCGGACTGTAGTTCGTCGTCTTTGGCCACGCTGTAAAGCGGGCTGCGGGTCATAATCCCGGCCACCTGAGTACCGGGCCACTTCTCCTGGGGGATGCCCTTAACATCGGTCGGGGTGATGATGCCCAGCGCCTTACCGTCTTCGGCGACGACCACGGCGCGGCGGCCACGCTGAAAAAAGAAATCCCGCACCAGGTCGGCCACCAGCATCCGGGGGCTAACCGTCTCGGGGTTGGCTTCCATCACGTCCCGCACTCGCACCCCCTTGAGGTGTTCCTTGAGCGTCGTTTCCTGCTTGCTGCTCGTGGCCGCACCGCCCAGGAACCAGCCGATGAAGGCAATCCAGATGCCCCCGAGAAAATTGCCGCTGAAGATGGCAAACACGCCGTAGCCCACCAGTAACCAGCCGAAAACCTGCCCCACCGTGGCGGCGACGTTGGTCGCCCTGGTGATGCTGCCGGTAGCCCCCCAGATGATGGCCCGCAGGACGCGGCCGCCGTCCAGGGGATAGCCGGGCAGCAGGTTGAAAATAGCCAGCAGTAAGTTTATGAACGCCAGGTAGTAGAGAGTGGCCCCCAGAGGGCCTGGGGTTTTACCGGCAAACTGCCATATTCCCCAGGCAATAGCCGCTATCGCCAGGCTGGTCAGCGGGCCGAATAGCGCCATCAGGAACTCGTCCCGGGGCCGCTGCGCCTCCTGGCTGATGTTGCTCACCCCGCCGAAGATGAAAAAGACGATGCTGTTAACCGGTATTCCCCGGGAGCGGGCATAGAGGGAGTGGGCCAGTTCATGCAAAAGTACCGCGGCAAAAAGAAGTATCGCCGAGAGCATGCCCAAAAGCCAGTAAATTACCGGGCTATACCCCGGGACTTGTTGCGGGAAAAAATATTCGGCTTGCGACCAGGAGATGATGGCGAAGGCCGCCAGCCAGGTATAATTTACGCCGATTTCAATCCCGGCAATGCGTCCCAGGCGAAAAGAACCGCGCACCAGACCTCCCGAATACTCCAAATAGCCTGCATTAATGATAGTGGCCGTCCCAGCGGCTGTCAACACGGCGGCCTCCCCGATGCGCTATAATTAAAGCTGCCATTTTTTTCGAGGAAGGTAACGATAGCCCGTGAGCCAGGAAATAATGCCCGGCCTTTACCGCATTGAGGTGCCGCTAGCCGGTAATCCCTTAAAATCGGTGAACTCTTATCTTGTCCGGTCAGGGGAGCGGCCGCTGATTATTGACACTGCCTTAAACCGCCCTGAATGCCGGGACTGGCTCCTGGGAGAGCTTGGGGCGCTAGGGGTTGACCCGGCCGGGGCAGATTTTTTTTTAACGCACCGCCACGGCGACCACCGCGGCCTGGTTTCCAATCTCGCCGGAGCGGCATCGAAGGTCTATATCGGGCAGGCTGAGATAGACTTCATCAGGACGTCTGGCTACGGGGAACGCCGCATCCCTGACGAGGCCAGCCGCAACGGTTTCTCCCGGCATGATATCGAAAAGACCTTCCGTAATCCCCAGGGCAGCCCTGATACTTCAACGGCCAGCCTGAATTACCGGCCTCTTAAGGAAGGCAACGTTTTGAGTGTCGGCGGCTACCGTTTCCGCTGTCTTGAGACACCCGGCCACAGCCCGGGCCACCTCTGCCTCTACGAACCGGAGAAAAAGCTGCTGGTGGCCGGCGACCACATCATGGCGGAAATCTCCCCTAACGTCTCCGCCTGGTTCAACAACGGCAGCCCCCTGCATGACTACCTGTCAAGCCTGGACAAGGTCTTACCCCTTGAGGTGAGGCTGGTGCTGCCGGGCCACCGCCAGCCCTTCCGGAATTTCCGGGGAAGGGTTCGCGAGCTAAAGCGTCACCACCGGGCAAGGACCAGGGAAGTCCTGGGCATCCTGGGTGACGGTGAAAGCCAGCACGCTTATCAGGTGGCCTCGCGGATAGGCTGGGACTCAAACTACCCATCATGGCAGGAGTTCCCGGTGGTACAGAGGTGGTTCGCCACCGGCGAGGCGATGGCCCACCTCAGGTTTTTGGAGCGCCAGGGTAAGGTGCGCCGCCACACCGGCTGCGGGCAGGACCGGTACTCGCTGGCGTGACTGCGCGCCGGTTCCCTTGACACCCTGCCGTCCCGGAACCTAGAATAGAAAGCCACCAGGCTAGCGGAGGCGCATTTGTGAAAATACACCACTAGCTTGCTGCCAATCTGGAATATCGTGCTTTTTCAATATAAGTTAGCGAAGGCGGTTTTCGGGAGATACACCAATTGAGCCGCATCGTACCGGCGATACTGACCGATGACCCAAAAGCCCTGGAGTCTATGGCCCGCCAGGCGGCGACCTTCACCGACTATGTCCAGATTGACATCATGGACGGCCAGTTCGTGCCGTCGTACAGCGTAACCTGGCAGCACCTGGCCGCTATCCCGCTTAAGGTCACCTGGGAAGCCCATCTTATGGTAGCTCACCCCGAGGAGCACCTGGCCGGTTTCCACAAGGCCGGGGCCAGCCGAATCGTCTTCCACTACGAGACGACCTCATCACCGCGGGAAGTCATCGGCCTCGCCAGAGGCTACGGTCTCGAGGTGGGACTGGCAATTAACCCCGGGACGCCGGTCTCGGCCATCCTGCCCCTGGCCAGCGAGGTGGACAGCGTTCTCTTTCTCTCGGTTAATCCCGGGTTTTACGGCAGCGAATTCATCCCCGGGGTGCTGGACAAGATAACGGAGTTTAAGAAACTCCAGCCTGGGGTGGTGACCGGCATCGACGGCGGTGTCAAAGAGAGCAACATCGCGGCGATTGCCCGCACCGGTGCGAGCTACATTTGCGTTGGTAGCGCCATCTTCCGAAACCCGGAGCCCGCCGCTTGCTTCCGCCGCCTCCAGTCCCTGGCCGAGCAATTCCAGCCACAGGCTTAAAGCCAACGATGCCCAGGAGCATCGCGTCCCGTTACATTTATTGCCCGGCTACCGGCAGTCTGAGCTAGCCTTTGCCGGAGACCGGCGTCCGAGCTTCGAGGGCAAGGACTTTTGCCAGGCGGCGGCGATACTTCTCGGAGCTCGAAAAACGGGCACCCAGGAAAGCCAGCACCAGTTCCCGGGCAAGCGCCGGCCCGATGACCCGCGCCCCGAGGCAGAGCACGTTCATATCGTCGTGCTCTGTGCCCTGGCGAGCGGAATAGGTGTCGTGGCAGATAGCGGCGCGGACGCCGGCTATTTTGTTGGCGACGATGCCGGCACCGACTCCGCTGCCGCAGATAATGATGCCCCGCGCCACCCGCCCGCCGGCTACCGCCCGGGCTACCGCCACGGCGAAGTCCGGGTAGTCGTCAAGCGCGTCGTAGCTCGCCGCCCCGAGGTCAAGCACCTCAAAGCCCTGCTCTTTAAGCCAGGGCAGTAGTTCCGATTTCAAATCAAAGCCGCCGTGGTCGGCGGCAATGGCCACGCTTAAGCCCACGCTTTACCTCCTTTTTTGAGCTGGCCCAGGGCCTCATCCGCCATGCGGCGGGCGGTGAAGCCGAAACGTTCGTATAGTACCCCACCCGGGGCGGACATGCCGAAGCGGTTCAAGCCGATGATAGCCCCGCCGCAGCCGGCATAGCGTTCCCAGCCACGGGTCGTCCCCGCTTCCATGGCGACCCGGGCGGTGATATCCGGGGGCAGGACGTTATCCCGATAAGCCTGCGGCTGGGCGTCGAACAGCTCCCAGGAGGGCAGCGAGACCACCCGGGCGGAAACCCGACTCTCTTCCTTGAGCAGTCTGCCCGCTTCGAGGGCGATAGCCACTTCCGAGCCGGTAGCTATCAAAATGACCTGCGGCTCCGGCCCAGCTTCCCAGAGGATATACCCGCCCTGCCGGGTACCGCTGGCCGGAGACAGCGCCGAACGGTCCAGCACCGGCAGTTTCTGGCGGCTCAAGACCAGCGCCGTGGGGCCGCCGTGCCGCTCCAGGGCAATTCTCCAGGCCTCAGCCGTTTCGGTGGCGTCGGCGGGGCGGAGCGTCACCAGGTCGGGCACCAGGCGCAGTCCCATTAGCTGTTCGACGGGCTGGTGGGTGGGGCCGTCCTCCCCCAGACCGATGGAGTCGTGGGTAAAGATGTAAATTACCCGGATACCCATCATCGCCGCCAGGCGCACCGGCGGCCGCATGTAGTCGTAGAAGATTAAAAAGGTGGCGGTGTAGGGGATGGCCCCGCCATGAAGTGCGAGTCCGCTGGCAACGCAGCCCATGGCATGCTCCCGGACACCGAAGTGCAGGTTACGGCCACGGTAGTTGCTGAAAGAGAAATCGCCGGCGCCGTTCAGGACGGTCTTGGTTGAGGGCGCAAGGTCAGCCGAGCCGCCGATTAAGGCGGGCACCTTCGGGGCGATGGCGTTCAACACCCGGCCCGAGGCCTCGCGGGTAGCCAGCGGGTTTTCGTCGCGGGCAAAGACCCGCTCCAGGTCGGCGTCCCAGCCCGGCGGCAGCTCACCGCTAAGCTCCCGCTCCAAATCGCCGGCCTGTTCGGGGTGCCGGCGGCGGTAGTCCGCCAGCCTGGTCTGCCACTCCTGCTGGGCACGCTGGCCCCTTGTCCGCGCCTTGCGGAAGTGGTCGAGCACCTCCGGGGGCACGGTAAAAGCATCGGGACAATGCCAACCCAGGCACTCTTTGCTGAAGCGGACTTCGGCCTCACCCAGCGGCTCACCGTGGGCGGCGCCGGTCCCCTGCTTGTGGGGGCTGCCGTACCCGATGGTGGTCTTGCAGATAATCAGGCTGGAACGCGCCCTCTCGGCTCTGGCCTCCTTAACCGCCTTTTCCAGGGCAGCGATGTCGAAGCCATCAACCGGCCCAATGACATGCCAGTGGTAGCCCCGGAAGCGCGGTCCCACATCTTCGGTGAAAGCGATGGCAGTGTCCCCCTCAATGGAGATATCGTTTTTATCGTAGAGGCAAATCAGCTTACCCAGGCACAGCGTGCCCGCCAGAGAAGCTGCTTCCGCGACGACGCCTTCTTCCATATCACCGTCGGAGGCAAGGACATAGGTGTGGTGGTCGATAATCTCGTTATCGGGGGTATTGTAGCGGCTGGCGAGCCATCTTTCCGCCATGGCCATGCCCACCCCGCAGGCGAAGCCCTGGCCCAGGGGGCCGGTGGTCACCTCGACGCCAGGGGTGAGCCCGTACTCGATGTGTCCCGGGGTACGGCTCTGCCACTGCCGGAACTGCTTCAGTTCCTCCAGAGTAAGGTCGTAGCCGGTAAGGTGGAGCAGGGCGTAAAGCATGGCCGAGGCGTGTCCCGCCGACAGAATGAAGCGGTCGCGGTCGGGCCACCTGGGGTCGGCGGGGTTGTGTTTTAGAAAGCGGTCCCAGAGGACGTAGGCGATGGTCGCGGCGCCCATAGGCATACCGGGGTGACCGGACCTGGCTTTCTCCACGGCATCGACGGCCAGGAACCTCATGGTGTTGATGCTGAGTTCATCGATGGACGGGGTGGTCATGGGCATACACTCCTATATTCAAGTTAGCCACCAGCCCCATTTTAATCTTGTGGGCGGTCTTTTTCAACCATTTCAGAAACTGGTCTATGGCCCCGGTTGAAAAAGACCGGCCTGCCCTATAAAATTAACCTGGGTACCTGGTTGCTACATAATCGTAAGATTTCCGGGAAAGGTAAAAACACTTGCCGCAAGAAGCTAGCCGTATTCTCACAAGCTCACTTATCTTCTCCGGCCTCGGCGAGGCGGAGCTCGGGGAGCTGACCCGCCTGGCCAATGAACGCCATCTTGCGCCCGAGGAGTTCGTCTTCTGGGAGGGTGATGCGCCGGAATTTTTCTACCTGGTGGTGCGGGGGCGGGTCAAGGTGGTAAAACAAGCACCGAGCGGCAAGGAGTTCATCGTAGCCTTCTTCGGTCCCGGGGAAATGTTCGGCGAGGTGGCCGTCTTCGAAAATAAGCCCTACCCGGCCTCGGCGCAGGCAGCCGAGGCGACGGTGGTTATCGCCATCAGACGGGCGGCGTTCCTGGCCTTTTTAGCGGCCCACCCCGAGATTGCTCTCAGGATTATCAGCGTGCTCGGCGGGCGTCTGCGGGACGCCCAGGCGCGTCTTGGGGATTTGGCGGCTGGCCGGGTCCAGCAGCGTATTTGCCGGGTGCTGCTGATGCTCGCCGCCCGGCTGGGCCCCGACCTGCCCTTCACCCGCCGGGAAATCGCCGATATGACCGGCACCACCACCGAAACCGCCATCCGCGTCCTCGCCCGCCTGGGACAGGGTAAAATCATCCGCTCGGTGCGCGGCCACATCACCATCCTCGACGAGACCAGACTGAGACTTCTGGCTGAAGGCCCCCCGCAGATCTAGCCTGGGCAGCTTATCCCCATCTTCAATCAATATGATTTACATCATAGTGCCGTGCCGGTTAATCCTTTATCATGGTCTTGTGAAGCGGAACGGAGGAGGTGATTAAAATGCCGACGAAATGTCCCGGACAGGATACCCGGAACCTGAGAGTTGAGCTTTACAAGTGCCCCAACTGCGGCGAAGAAGTGGAAATCTTCTCCGACGAGATAAAGATGCGCTGCCCCAGGTGCCTCAAACCAGTCTACCGCGAGCGAATGCCCGCCTGCATTGACTGGTGCGCTTCGGCCCGCCAGTGCCTCGGCGAGGAAAGATGGCGGCAGTTAGCGGGTGACCGTAAATAAATTATTAGGAGGTTTCAGATGTCAGCTAAAGTTATGAGGAAAATCGTCACGATTGACGAGGAAAAATGCAACGGTTGTGGGGACTGTGTGCCCGCCTGCGCCGAAGGTGCCCTCCAGATTATTAATGGCAAGGCGCGCCTGGTGAGCGAGATATACTGTGACGGTCTGGGGGCCTGCCTGGGTAAATGTCCCCAGGATGCCATCACCGTTGAGGAGCGAGAGGCGCAAGGTTTCGATGAAACTGCCACCGAGCACCATCTGGCACGGGCCAGAGCAGCTAAGACCGGGGGCACACCCAGGGCTTGCCCGTCAGCCAGTATCATGCAGTTCGGGAGAGAAGCCCGGCCAGAGGAGGAGAAGCTGCCATGCGGCTGCCCCTCGACCACCGTAACCCATTTTGAGCGGGAGATGGCTGTCCCCACCGCAACCCAGCCTTCAACGCTGACCCATTGGCCCTTACAACTTGCCCTGATCCCTCCGGGAGCGCCTTTCCTGCGGGGAGCCGACGTGCTCCTGGTCGGTGACTGCGTGCCCTTCGCCTACGGCAGCTTCCACCGCGACTTCCTGAAAGACCACGCCGTACTGGTGGCCTGTCCCAAGCTGGATGACTCCGGCGCTCACCTTCAGAAACTCACCGAGGTCCTGCGCCGGACAGATATCAGGAGCCTTTCGGTGCTCCATATGGAAGTGCCCTGCTGCTTCGGTCTGGCTAATATCGCCCGCCAGGCGATAACCGCCAGCGGTAAGGATATCCCCCTGACCGAGATTACCATCGGCGTCCGGGGCGATATCAAGTCCCTGACCCCGGTCTAGACCGGAAGGTGGTAGGCACCAAAATCAGTCCAGGGTGAGGGCGATGAACGACATCAAAGAGGCGCTGCTCGGGGAGATGGCGGCCTACTTCGGGGCCGATGCCCGGAGAACCCGCCACGCCCGTAAAGTGACCGAATACGCCGAGGAAATCTGGCGGCGGGAAGGCGGCGACTACCGGATTATCATCGGGGCGGCGGTGCTCCACGACATCGGCATTCACCAGGCCGAGACAAAATACCGCAGCACCGCCGGCCGGTACCAGGAAATTGAGGGGCCGCCCATCGCCCGTCCCATACTGGCACGTCTCGGCTTTACCCCGGAAGAGATTACGGAAATCTGCGACATCATCGCCCACCACCACCGTCCCGGTGCCATCACCAGCCATAATTTCGGCGTTTTATATGACGCCGACTGGCTGGTCAATTTGAAAGACGAGTGTGATGTCCGGGATACCGTTAAACTGGAGCGCATCATCGAACGCGTTTTCCTCACCGAAAGCGGTAAAAGCCTGGCCCGGGCAAAGTACCTTCCCTGACCGCCAAGCCTCAAAATAGCCAGCCCGAACTATTGACAAACCGTTTTCCGCCATGCTATTCTCCTCTAAGTATATAAAAATAGTCAACAATATCGGTGGGAGCGCCAGATGAAGCTATCAACCAGGGCCAGGTATGGCACCAGAGCGATTCTTGACCTGGCGCTGCACACTGACCAGGGCCCGGTGCGGCTCAAAGATATCGCCCAGCGACAGGAGGTACCCCTTCAGTACCTGGAGCATCTGGTCGCGCCATTAATTGCGGCCGGGCTGGTAAGCAGCACCCGCGGGCCCCGCGGCGGGCTGGCGCTGGTAAAACGCGCCGAAGAGATAAAGCTGAGCCAGCTGGTCGGGATTTTAGAAGGCTCCACGGCGCCGGTAGAGTGCATAACTAATCCCGAAGTCTGCTCCCGCTCAGCAACCTGTGCCACCCGTGACCTCTGGTCTGAGATGAAAGACGCCATTGATGGCGTAATGGAGTCGCACACGCTCGCGGACCTGGTCGAGCGTCAGAAGAAAAAAGAGTCGCTGAAAGCGGAAATGTATTTCATCTAACGGTATTTTGCTAAGGAGGTATTTTGGATGGCCGTTGAAAAGCTGCGTTACAAGACCGTTGAAATCCCCAAACTGGAAAGGGGCATCGCCCGGGACTCAACCGAACTGATAGGGAACACCCCTCTGGTCAGATTGAACCGCGTCACTGCGGGGTTAAAAGCCGAGGTGGTGGCCAAACTGGAGTCCTTCAATCCCTTAAGCAGCGTTAAGGACCGCATCGGCGTCGCGATGATTACCGATGCCGAGGAGAAGGGTCTCATCGGGAAAGACACCGTCATCGTGGAGCCGACCAGCGGCAATACCGGCATCGCGCTGGCTTTTGTCTGCGCCGCCCGGGGCTACCGGCTCATCCTGACCATGCCCGATACCATGTCTATGGAACGGCGGCAGCTCCTGGCCGTTTTCGGCGCTGAGCTGATACTGACGCCCGGGGCCGAGGGCATGCCGGGCGCGGTGCGCCGGGCCGAAGAGCTGGTCAAGCAAAATCCCGGGTATTTTATGCCCCAGCAGTTCAAGAACCCGGCCAACCCGGAGATACACCGCCTGACCACCGCCGAGGAAATCTGGCGGGACACGGCGGGCAAAGTCGATATTCTGGTGAGCGGCGTGGGCACCGGCGGCACCATCACCGGCGTTGCCGAAGCCCTTAAAAAGAGAAAACCGGGGTTTAAGGCCATCGCGGTTGAGCCAGAGGCTTCGCCGATCCTTTCCGGCGGCAAGCCCGGGCCGCACAAGATTCAGGGTATCGGGGCTGGTTTTGTGCCCGATGTTTTGAGGCGGGACCTGATTGATGATATAATCAAGGTCAGCAACGAGAACGCTGGCATCACCGCCCGCCGACTGGCCAAAGAGGAAGGTATCCTGGCCGGCATCTCTTCCGGGGCGGCTGCCTGGGCGGCCCTGGAAGTGGCCAAAAGAAAAGAAAATCAGGGCAAGCTGATTGTGGTCGTCCTGCCGGATACCGGCGAGCGTTACCTTTCCACCTGGCTTTTCCAGGAGGCTGGTAACAGCGCCAAAATCTAAGGGTCCAGGTGGGGCGGTTGCCGATTCATAACTCCTTAGATGGCAAAAGATTACTGAGGGGTAGTATTTAAGTCTTCAGGGTGGGCGGTACGGTGTTTTAGCCGAGGGGGACGTGGGTCAAATGGTAAAAAAATCCCGTAACCAGAAAGAGCCGGAGTTTGAAACGCTGGCCATCCACGCCGGTGGGCGGCCGGAGGGCACCTACGGCGCGGTCTCGACGCCTATCTACCAAACCTCGACCTTCGCTTTCGAGGCTGTGGGCAAGACCCGGGGCTTTGACTATTCCCGCACCGCCAACCCGACACGGAAGGTTTTGGAAGAGACCATCGCCCGGCTGGAGGGGGGCAAGGCAGGCTTCGCCTGTGCCACCGGCATGGCCGCCGAGGCCACCGTTATGCACCTGCTCAAAGCCGGCGACCACGTGATTTCCGGGGACGATGTCTACGGCGGCACCTACCGGCTTTTCCAGAACGTGATGAGCCGTTTCGGGGTGGAGTTTACCTTCCTGCGCCTGGACAACCGGGCAAAACTCGAAGCGGCGGTCAGGCCCAACACCCGCATGCTCTGGCTGGAGACGCCGTCCAACCCGCTACTCAATATCATCGACCTTGAAATGGTGACTGGCGTGGCCAAAAAGCACCGGCTGCTCACCGTGATTGACAACACTTTCTCCAGCCCGTATTTTTTAAGACCAATCGAGTTCGGCATTGACCTGGTAGTCCACTCGACGACCAAATATCTTAACGGCCACTGCGATGTCGTCGGCGGGGCCATCGTGACCACCACCGATGAGCTCACCGAGCAGGTGCAGTTCCTGGTTAACAGTATGGGCACCTGCGCCTCGCCCTTTGACTGCTGGCTGGTGCTGCGCGGCATCGAGACCCTGCCGGTACGGATGCAAAAGCACCAGGAGAACGCCCGGGTTGTGGCCGATTATCTCAGTGGCCACCCCAAGGTGAAGAAGGTGTTCTACCCCGGCCTGCCCTCCCATCCCGGCCACGAAACCGCCAAAAGGCAGATGAAGGGCTTCGGGGGCATGGTCGCCTTCGAGCTGGCCGACGCCAGTGGGGCGACCCGGCTCTTGCAAAACCTGGAGATTTTCACCCTGGCCGAGTCGCTTGGGGGGGTCTCTTCGCTGGCGGCGCACCCGGCGACTATGACCCACGCCGCGATGCCCGAGGAGCACCGGCTCAAGGTGGGTATTACCGGAGGACTGGTGCGCCTGTCCGTCGGTCTGGAAAACATCGGGGATTTGACCGGCGACCTCGCCCAGGCTCTGAAAGCCGTCTAGGAGCCAGAGCCCGGGAAGGCCGAAACGCATTAAGTTGTAGAATGGGCCTACCGTAGAGATTAAGAGTACGGCCTTAATTAGAGAAACCAGGCCACTTTAAAGTTCGAATCTCTTTAAGTTGCGGAGGCAGGGAAAAGTGTCTTACGCAAGAGCGCTGCGCTGTCGCAAATGCGGCCGCGAGTACCCGCTTGAGCCGCTGAACCTCTGTGATTTTTGCCTGAGCCCCCTCGAAGTGAGCTACGATTACCAGGCGATGGCCAAGGGACTCAGCCGCGAGAAGCTGGACAGCGGCCCTTTGAGCATGTGGCGCTACCGGGACCTCCTGCCGGCCGAAGGCCGGGAGATTGACCTGGGCACCGGCTACACGCCGCTGGTCAAAGCCGACAACCTGGGGCGCAAGCTGGGATTGAACCATCTCTATATCAAGAACGACTGCTTAAATCCCACCTACTCCTTCAAAGACCGCGTCGTCTCGGTGGCGGTGACCAAGGCCCTGGAGTTCGGCTTCGAGACTGTCGCCTGCGCTTCGACCGGCAACCTGGCGGCCAGCGTCGCCGCCCACGCCGCCAAGGCCAATATCAGGGCTTGCGTCTTCGTGCCGTCTGACCTGGAATTGGGTAAACTGGTGAGCGCCGCCATCTACCGCCCGACCCTGGTCACCGTCGATGGTAGCTACGACGACACCAACCGGCTCTGTGCCGAGCTGTTGCAGAAATACCACTGGGGCTTCATCAACATCAATCTGAGGCCCTATTACGCCGAGGGCAGCAAGACCCTGGGCTTCGAAGTCTGCCAGCAACTGGGATGGCGTGCCCCGGACTGTATTATCAGCCCGGCCGCCTCGGGACTGCTATTTACCCGCATCTGGAAGGGACTGCAGGAATTTTCGATGCTCGGCCTCATCGAGCCGGTCAACACTCATATGTACGTCGCTCAGGCGGCCGGCAGTTCGCCCATCGTCAAGGCTTACGAAGCTGGCAGCGTCCACGTGCATCCGGTAAAGCCCAACACCATCGCCCGCTCGATTGCGGTGGGCAACCCGGCGGACGGCTACTATGCCCTGATGGTGGCCCGGCAGTCGGGCGGCGGCGCCTGCGCGGTAACCGATGAGGAAGCGATTAGCGGCGTTAAGCTGCTCGCGGAGACCGAGGGTATTTTCGCGGAGCCGGCCGGCGGGGTGGTCATCGGCTCCCTGGCCAAGCTGGCGGCCCAGGGAACTATCAAGAAGGACGAGCTTGTGGTCGCCTTTATTACCGGCGCGGGGCCGAGGACGCAGGAAATTTTGAGCGACATTGTGCAGGCCTACCGGGTGCAGCCCACCACGGAATCAGTGGCGGAAGTACTCGGGTCCCGGGCCTAAAAAATAAAAGCCGGCGCGGTTGGCTCTAGCAACCGTGGCTACGGAGGGCAAGATGGCCAAAAAGCAGGTTATGTTCACTTTTCCGGAACAGCTAGTCAGGGAACCGATTATCTATGATTTAAGCCACCAGTTCAAAATCGTGACCAATATCCGCCGCGCCGACGTTACCGAAAACCGCGGCTGGGTGGTGCTGGAGATGGTCGGGGCGGAGGGAGAAATAGAACGGGGCATCGCCTGGGTGATGGGGAAAGGTGTCAGGGTTGACCCGGTCATCGGTGACATCGTGGAGGGTTGATTTGAAAAAGCGCATTTACCTGGATAACGCCGCCACCACTCCGACCAGTCCCGAAGTGCTGGCGGCCATGCTGCCTTATTTCACCGACTTCTACGGTAATCCCTCCAGCATCCACTCTTTCGGTCAGGAAGCCAGGGAGGCCGTAGAGGAGGCGCGGGACCAGATCGCGGCGCTCATCGGCGCCCGTAGCGAAGAGGTCATCTTCACCAGCGGCGGCACCGAGAGCGACAACACCGCCCTCAAGGGGGTGGTCTACGCCTTAAAAGACAAGGGCAACCACATCATCACCACGCCGGTGGAACACCACGCCATAATCGAGACCGCCAGGTTCCTGGCAAAACAGGGGTACCTGGTGACCTACCTGCCGGTAGACCGCTACGGCATGGTCGACCCGGACGATGTTAAGAAAGCCATCACCCCGGGTACTATCCTGATTTCCGTGATGCACGCCAACAACGAGATGGGCACCATCCAGCCGATAACCGAAATCGCGAAAATTGCCCGTGAAGCCGGCGTTTATTGCCACACCGATGCCGTGCAGACGGTGGGCCACCGGCCGCTCGGGGTGAGAGAGCTGGGGATAGACCTGCTTTCCCTTTCGGCGCATAAGTTCTTCGGTCCCAAAGGGGTCGGGGCGCTCTACATCAGGAAAGGCACCAGGCTGCTGCCCTTCATACATGGCGGTGAGCAGGAGAGGCAGCTCCGCGCCGGGACGCATAACGTGCCGGGCATCGTCGGGCTGGCAAAGCCGCGGAGATAGCGCGCGGGTCGGTGGACGAGGAGATGGCCAGCCTCACCAGGTTGCGCGACCGCCTGATTACCGGGATTCTGAGTAGTATCAAAAACACTTACCTGAACGGTCACCCCACCAGACGGCTCGCCGGTAATGCCAACGTCAGCATTGACTTTGTCGAAGGTGAGTCGGTGCTGCTCAACCTCGACCTGGAAGGTATCTGCGCCTCCACCGGCTCGGCCTGCAGCTCTTCGAGTCTGGAACCATCCCACGTGCTCCTGGCCATGGGGATGGCACCGGAAAAGGCCCACTGCTCCATCAGGTTCAGCCTGGGAAAATGGACAACGGCTGCCGATATTGACCGCGTGCTTGAGGCGCTGCCTCGCATCGTGGCCAAACTGAGAGCAATGTCGCCCCTGACGAAGTCCGGCTAGTCCCACGCGGGGCAGCGCGATGCTGGAGTTAATGGGAGCGCCTGCGCCGGGAAACGATGGGCTTCGGGTACTTGGAGAAGTAACTTGAACCAAGAAGCTGCCGCCGTCGCCATCGAAATCGCGCGCCTTTACCGGTTAAAAACAAAAACTGAATGATAAGGATAATGATAAGGAAGACAACCAATGAGCGAGATGCCCGAGATTGGCAAAATCTCCCCCCAGATATTTAATGAGCTGATATTCCCCCGCCTGGGGGCTAAAAACCGCAAGATTTTAGTGGGGCCCCAGCACGGGGTTGATGTCGGTATCGTGGAGATTGGCGGTCAGGCGGTCTCTTTCACCACTGACCCGGTGTTCATCGTCCCGGAGTACGGCTGGGAAAGGGCCGCCTGGTTTGCCATCCATATCCTCGCCTCCGACTCGGTGACCAGCGGCCTTAAACCAGTTTATATGGCCATCGACTTAAACCTCCCGATGGCGATTACCAGAGAGCAGCTCAGCCTGATGTGGGATACCATGCACCGGGAGTGCGAAAAGCTCGGCATCGCGGTGATTACCGGCCATACCGCCCGCTATGAGAACTGCCAGTACCCCATGGTGGGCGGCGCCACCATCGTCGGCATCGGCGATTTGGACAAGTACGTTTCCCCGAGATTTATTTCCGCCGGCGACCGGATAATCATCACCAAGGGGCCGGCTATCGAGGCGACCGGCATCCTGGCGACCATGTTCCCCCGGCTGATTGAAAAAAAGTTCGGCAAGGCGTTCAGCGAGCGGGCGCAAAAAATTTTCTACAAAATGAGCACCGTCGAGGACGCGCTCACTGCGGTCAGCGTCGGCGTGCGCCAGGACGGCGTTACCGCCCTGCACGATGCCACCGAGTGTGGCGTCTGGGGAGGCCTCTACGAAATTGCGCAGGCGGCCGGACTGGGGGCGAGGGTCGAGCAGGCGCGGATTGTGGTCGAGGACGGCGTCACCGAGATATGCCGTCACTTTGACATTGACCCCTACGCCTCTATCAGTGAGGGCACCCTGATTATCGCCTGCCGCGAGCGCAAGGCCGAGGCGGTGGTGAGCGCCCTTGCCAGCAAAGGCATCCGGTCGGCCATCGTGGGGGAATTCACCCGGCCCGAGAAGGGCATGGTACTGGTCCGCAACGGGGTCGAGGGCAAACTGGAGCACCCCATCGTTGACCCGTTCTGGCGTGCTTTCTACGGCGCGTTGGCGAAACCCGCCTAGAGCCGGCGGTCTTCCCTCTTTTCCCCGGATGTGGCAAAATAAGGCGGTGCCATGGTCGGGGTCAACCCCAGCGATAGACCCCAGGGGGTTTCAGTGGCTAAAGTAATTGCGGTAGGTATCAGCAAAACAAAGGGCGTCCGGAAAGACGCCATCGCCCGGGGCGAGGTCCGTAAGAGCTACGGCCTGGTCGGGGACGCCCACGCCGATAGCTCAACTCACCGGCAGGTCAGCCTGCTGGCCCGGGAAAGCATCGAGAAGATGCGCCGCCAGGGCTATAAAGTCGGGCCGGGAGATTTCGCGGAAAACCTCACCTGCGAGGGCATCGACCTGGTCGCCCTGCCGGTGGGAACCCGGGTAGCGGTTGGCGAGCGTGTGATTTTGGAGATAAGCCAGATTGGTAAGGAATGTCACACCGGCTGCTCCGTTTTTCTCCAGACGGGCAAGTGCATCATGCCCAAGGAAGGCGTCTTCGCCCGGGTCATCAGGGGGGGCACGGTGAGCGCCGGTGATGAAATTACCGTACTGGAGCCAGACGGCGGGAGGCTAACCGGTGGCGGTTAACGGTGACGCCGAACTCCGGGATAAAATTCTCCGCTTAAAGCGCACGCGCCGGGCGGTGATTTTAGGGCACAACTACCAGCTTGGCGAGGTGCAGGACATCTCGGACTTCGTGGGAGACTCATTGGACTTGAGCCAGAAAGCGGCCGCCACCGAGGCCGAGGTCATCGTTTTCTGCGGCGTCCATTTTATGGCCGAGACGGCGGCCATCCTCTGCCCGGACAAAACCGTGCTCCTGCCCGATTTTAATGCCGGCTGCCCCATGGCTAACATGATTACCGCGGAGAAGCTCCGGGAGCGCAAGGCAGAACTGCCGGGCGTGCCGGTGGTCTGCTATGTCAACTCGACCGCTGAGGTCAAGGCGGAATCGGACATCTGCTGCACTTCGGCTAACGGCGTTAAGGTGGTCGAAGCCGTCGACGCCCCGGAAATCATCTTCGTGCCCGACCAGTACCTCGGCCACTACATTTCCACCAAAGTAAACAAGAAACTGATACTGTGGCCCGGTTTCTGCCCGACCCACTTAAGGATTCAGCCCGAAGATATCAGCCGCCTGAAGCGGGCGTACCCGAAGGCCAGGGCCATGGTGCACCCGGAGTGCCGGCCGGAGGTGATTGCCCTGGCGGATGAGGTCTTGAGCACCAGCGGCATGCTCCGCTACGCCGCCCAGACCGATGCCCGGGAAATTATCGTCGGCACTGAAATAGGCATCATCCACCGTCTCAAGAAAGAAAACCCCGGGAAGCAGTTTATCCCCGCCTCGGAACAGGCCGTTTGCCCCAACATGAAAAAGATTACCCTGGAGAAAGTGCTCTGGTCGCTTGAGTCAATGTCTCCGCGGGTAACCGTTCCGGAGCCAGTCCGTCTTAAGGCCCGGCGGGCGGTTGACCGCATGCTGGCCATCGGCCGCGTCCAGTAGGTGCGGCGGGGCATCAGCTTCTCATCATCACCGGGTTAGAAGCACGCTTTTTCGTTGACACCGGCAAAAACACGCGCTAGAATTAGCGTTACTCGTCGCTACCGGGCTAAAGGCTCGGGCAAAGGGTAAAGGTAATACGTTTTATTCAGGGGCTTGTCCCGAAGGGTAAAGTGAGATGATAAGGTTTATGAAAACGTTGAGAACCGTAGCGGCCGGTCTTCTTATGGCCGGTGGGCTCACGGCGTTACTGACCGCGGCGGCTAGCGCCCAGACAGCGGAGCTGACGCCAACATCCCAGAATGGGACACTGGAAATCACCGCCGAACACACCCGGCTGGAAGGCATTTCCGGGGGCAGCTTTGAATTTGAGGTCTTTATCAAATATGTCGGGCAGGCAGCCCGCACTTTTGACCTGGCCGCCGTCAGCCCGAAGGACTGGTCGGTCAGCGTTACTCCGAGCTATCCCCGGGACAAAAAAATCAAGAACATCCGGCTCGCATCCGGATTAGGGGAAACGGTCGTGGTACAAACTTCGACGCCGTACTGGCTCACCGCCGAGCCGGGCACCTACGACATCAAACTTGAAGTAAGCGACCCCGATTTGAGGGCCTCCATATTGCTGGAGGTCGTCATCACCGCGCGATACGACCTCTGGGTGGGACCGGCTGACGGGCGGCTCAACATCAGGGTACAGGCCGGCCGGGACAATTTCTACACGCTTACGGTAAAAAACCAGAGCACTGCCACCATCAACAACCTCACTTTCTCCCGGTCCAAGCCCTCGGATTGGACAATACAATTCAATCCTGAAAAAATAGATACCCTGGCGGCGGGCGAGGAACGGACGGTGAAAGTGAATCTCAAGCCGCCGCAAAACGCCATCGCCGGCGACTACCAGATTACCCTGGGCAGCACTGGCAGCGAAGCCCGCGCGAGCAGCATTGACGTCCGGGTCACGGTGGAAACTCCCAGCCTCTGGGGCTGGGTCGGCGTGGGGGTCATCGTCCTGGTGGTGATTGGCCTGGGTTTTGTCATCATGCGCCTGGGCAGGCGGTGAGGTGATGAGCCGGGGAGTAGCCGTTGAGACCAGAGACCTTTCCAAACGCTATGACGGTGTCACCGTGGTTGACCGGTTGAACCTGGCAATCGGGGAAAACCAGGCCTTTGGTCTGCTGGGTCCCAACGGCGCCGGTAAGACCACGACCATCCTGATGCTCCTCGGGCTCACCGAGCCAACTTCGGGCAGCGCCCAAATCGGGGGTTTTGACCCGGCCCGGGAGCCCCTCAAAGTAAAGCGCCTGGTGGGCTACATGCCTGAGAAGCTGGGTTTCTACGATAATCTCACCGCGCGTGAGAACCTCGACCTCATCGCCCAGTTCAACGGCATCAGCGCTGGGGACTCACGACGGCGCGGCGACGAGCTTCTGGAAAAGGTCGGCATCGCGCGGGCGGCGGACCTGGCGGTGGGTAAGTTCTCCAAGGGGATGAAGCAGCGCCTGGGCATCGCCGATGTCCTGATTAAGAACCCCAAAGTCGCCATTTTTGACGAGCCGACCGCCGGGCTTGACCCCGAAGGCATCAGCCAGGTGCTCGACATTATCGCCGGGCTGCCGGCGGAGGGCACCACGGTGATGATGTCCAGCCACCGTCTCTACGAGGTACAGCGCGTCTGCCACCGGGTGGGCATCCTGGCCCGGGGTAAACTGGTGGTCGAGGGTTCCCTCGACGAACTCAGCCAGCGAGCTCAAGGTGAGAGCCGCTACCGCATTGAGGTGGCCACCGGTGAGGGAGCCGCCGGCCTGGCGGACATTATAAAAAGCATCAGCGGGGTGAGCAACGTGTCGGCGAAGGACAACCGCCTGGTGATAAACACCGATACCGACATCAGGTCGGAAATCGCCAAAACCGTGGTGGCCAACAACATCCCCCTGGTCGAAATTAAAATCCAGGAACTCACCCTTGACGACATCTATATGAAGTACTTCCGTGAAGGTGAGACCGGCAAATGAGGACCATCTTCCGCAAAGAACTGGCCGACAACTTTAACAGCTTCCGCTTCCTGATACTGCTTTTACTGGCGATACTGGTGAGCGCCGCCACCCTTTACGCCGACTATAAGGGCATCCGGGCGAGCGCCGGTAGCGAGCTTATCTTCCTGCGGCTTTATACCACCCAGACGGCGGACGTCCCGCAACTCTTTTCCTTTATGAACTTCATGGCGCTATTTTTCATCCCGGTCATCGGTATCGCCCTCGGTTTTGACGCCATCGTAGGTGAGCGCGCCAGCGGCACTTTAGGCCGCATCCTGTCCCAGCCGATTTACCGCGATAGCGTTATCAACGCCAAGTTTTTGGCAGGGCTGGTGACCCTTTCGGTGATGGTGGCAACCACCATGCTGCTCATCGCCGGTTTCGGCCTTCGTCTCATCGGTGTCCCGCCGACCCAGGAAGAGGTCTACCGGCTTTTCCTCTACGGCTTCTTCACCATCGGTTACGGCGCTTTCTGGATGGGCATGGCGATACTGTTTTCGGTGGTGTTCCGGCACACCGCGACCTCGCTGCTCAGCTCGGTGGCCCTGTGGCTTTTCTTCGGGTTTTTCTATATCTTCCTGATTGCGCCAAGCATAGCCAATGTCCTCGCCCCCACCAGTGCGGGCACGGTGGAGGCGGCCATCAATAACATCAGCACGCAACAGGCGCTCCTGCGCTTTTCCCCCAACTACGTATTCCTGGAGGTCTCAAACGTGCTCCTGCAACCGCCGCTGGCCGGCAGTCTCATGGGTATCATCGGGATAATTGCCTCTGGGCTGGCGTCCTGGATGATTCCGACGCCTCTCTCGCTGGGCCAGACCCTGCTTTTGGTTTGGCCACACCTCGCCACCATCCTGGGACTGACTATCGTGAGCTTCGGGGTAAGCTACCTAATCTTCATGCGGCAGGAAATCAGGTCCACTTGAAAAGAGGTACGGGGCAGATAATGTCAGCCGAAAAAGTGGCCAAGCCGGATGAGATGGCCGGGCTGGTCGAAAAAGAAATCCTGGCGTTCTGGCACGAAAGCCCCTTAAACCGCCTGCCGGAGCCGGACAATATCCCCATCTTTGAGGAGCCGCTGGTAGGGTTCGCTAGCGGTGATGACGCCATCTTCACCGAGTTCAAGACGATGATTGGTCCAAAGCACCTGACACCCCGGGAAGCCATGGCAAGGACTTTGAAAAAAAGTTCCGGGAAGGTGCCGCCCCGCCTCTCCGTCATCGGCTGGGCGCTGATTTTCACCAGGCAGGTCCGGAACTCAAACCGCCGCCGCAGCAAAATCACCGCTCGCATCGCGGCGCTGGCCCGCGAGCACGGAGGCCGGTTCAACAACGCTCTGCGCGAGCACCTGGTCGCTTTTCTCAAGCGGCGGGGGCACCTGGCGGTAGCCCCGCTGAGGGAGGCCTACTTCATCGCCGACACTCACTCTCCGGGCGGTTATTCAAACTGGTCAGAAAGGCACGTGGCCTACGCCACCGGCCTCGGCACCTTCGGCCTGTCCGACCAGTTCATCACCGAGCGGGGGATTAGCCCCAGTACCGGCAGCGTCATCACCGACCTGGTATTGCCGCCCGGCCCCAGGGCGGGTAGCCTCTACGCCAACTGCCTTTTTTACGCCGGCGTAGACTGCCGGGCCTGCATCGGTCGCTGCCCCGCCGGCGCCATATCGGCAAGCAGCCGCGACCGGGCAAAATGCCGCGCGTATAACTTAAAGCACCACCATTTGAAGGAAAAGTACGGGGTCAGGATGCCGGGGTGCGGCCTGTGCCAGACGCGGGTGCCCTGCGAGGCCCGGAACCCCACCCGGAAACTAGCTAAAAAGTAATCCGGCACCGACCTGGAGGAAGTACTTTGGGAATCGCTTTTCGTCTCGGGCCCATCACCGTTGCCTGGTACGGCATCATGATTATGACCGGGGTTATCGCGGCGGTGCTGCTATCGTTCGTCGAGGCCAGGCGGCGGGGTGAGGCAACCGACCACGTCATCAACCTGGCGCTGGTGGGCCTGCCGCTGGGCATCATCGGCGCCCGCCTCTACCACGTGATTGACCAGTGGGCTTATTACTCAAAGAATCCCTCCCTGATTATCGGCGGGGATGGGCTGGGCATTTACGGCGCGGTTATCGGCGGGGTCATCGGCTTCATTATCTACACCCGGTGGCGGAAAATATCCACCCTGCGCTGGCTGGACATCGCCGCCCCCGGTGTGATTTTAGCGCAGGCCATCGGGCGCTGGGGCAATTTCTTCAACCAGGAGCTTTACGGCTACCCCACCAGTCTGCCCTGGGGAATATACATCGACCCGCAGCACCGGCTGCCCGGCTTTGAAAACGCGACCCATTTCCAGCCCCTCTTTCTCTACGAATCGCTCTGGGACGCCCTCGGCTGCGTGCTGCTGCTGCTGGTGGGCCGCAAGCTGAAAGACCGTCTCCTGGCCGGCGACATCTTTTACCTGTACGTCATCTACTACGGCATCGGGCGCTTTTTCCTGGAAGGGCTCAAGATTAATGTCTGGACTCTGGGCGGCATCCCCACCGCGCGCTGGATTAGCGGCCTCGGTATCATCATTGCGCTGGCGGTGATGGTCTATCGCCATTACCGGCGGCGCCAGTCCCAGAGGAGACCCTCCGGAGCAGCTCCCCAAGCTCCGGGGCTTCCTCAATAAGCCGCTCTGGTGGCGACTGCCTGCCCGTCCGGGCTTAAGGCGCATTTGCCCCCCGGGGAGACCACGACCACCGCCATAGGACTTTTATAGCCGATGAAGGTAAATCCCTTCCGCATGGGCCACTGGCCTATTTCCGTCCTGGCCAGCGCAATCAGGGTTATCTCCCCGATGCGGAGCCGTCAATTTTATGCGGCCCCGGGCTGGACACGTAACCCGTCACTGGTGATATAATCAATTTCGGTAATTTGCCATTTTCTGGGGGTAAAGGAAAGCGTGAAAAAGCGGGTCTTCTCGGGCATTCAGCCCACCGGCAACATCCACATCGGCAACTACCTGGCCGCCATCCGGCAGTGGGTCGCCGGCCAGGCAGCCTATGAGAGCATCTTCTGTATCGTTGACCTGCACGCCATCACCGTCTTCCAGGACCCGGCGGCGCTGAAAGCCAAGACCCGCGAGGTGGCCGGCCTTTTGCTGGCCAGCGGCATCGACCCCGAGGTATCAACCATCTTCGTCCAGTCACATATCAGCGCCCACGCCGAACTGACCTGGATTCTAAACTGCGTCATCCCCATGGGCTGGATGCAGCGGATGACCCAGTTCAAGGACAAGTCGCAGGGGCAGAAGGAGCCGGTGAGCGTCGGCCTTTTCGACTACCCGGCGCTGATGGCCGCCGACATACTGCTCTACGACACCGATTTGGTACCGGTGGGTGAAGACCAGAAGCAGCACGTCGAGCTGGCGCGGGACACCGCCCAGCGGTTCAACACCATCTACGGCCCGACTTTCAAGCTGCCCAGGCCGGTAATCCCCGAAGTTGGCGCCCGCATCATGGGGTTTGACGACCCGAATTCGAAAATGAGCAAGAGCGGGGAAGGTTCCGGCCACGCCATCAATCTGCTTGACCCGCCCGACACTATCCGGGCCAAGATTATGCGGGCTACCACCGACTCGCAGCGGGAAATCCGCTTCGACCCAAACCGCCCCGGCGTGAACAACCTTCTGGTCATCTACGAGCTGTTCAGCAAGCTTCCCCGGCCGGAGATAGAAGCCCGCTTTGAAGGCAAGGGTTACGCTGATTTGAAACGGGAACTGGCCGAGGTCGTGGTCGCCGGCTTAAGCCCGCTCCAGACCCGCTATCGGGAACTCGTCGCCGACCCGGCCTGCCTCGACAATCTGCTCGCCGCCGGCGCCGACAGGCTCCGCCCCATCGCCGAGGGTATCCTCACCCGTGTCAAGGAGAGGGTTGGCCTGGGCTAGTTTCCGGCATGACCGGCTCAGCAACCGGTTCAGCCGCAGGTTGCTCCCTCCTCCAGCGCAGCCAGAGAGCGCTGCCAATAACCGCAACCGCCCAGACGACGGTAAAAATTTCTACCCACAGGCCCGAAATAACCCCGGCCTGCAGCATAATTGTCGCGTAGTTCAGGATGGCGTGCAGCAGCGAGGCGATAAGGTAGAACTGCCAGCCCCAGCCCCGGGCCAGCCCGTAACCGACCAGCGCCGAAGTCCCGATATGAAAAGCGACCACGAAGAAGCGTTCTATGAACGGTGCCAGCCCGATAAGACCGTTATCATTAACGACCGACCAGCTCCAACCAGAGGACAGGACGAGACTGTGTATCCAGTTAGCTTCGAAGATGCCGAAGCCGGCACCGGCTACCGCCCCGAGACAAAGCCCCAGTTTGGGATTAAGCTTTCTTCCCTGTCGCCACCAGAAGAACATCTGGGGCACCATTTTAGCACCTTCCTGGACGAGACCGCTGACAGAGATACCCGGTATGCTCGCAAGGAGCATCCAGTCCAGCACGGTCGGCCAGCTGAAAAAGCGGGAGAGCGTGTCGCCGATAAATAATTGGAGCGGTATCTGGATGAAAGTGATGGCGGCCAGGGTTAATATGGCGCTTGCGACCAGTACCGCCCCCAGCCAGGGCTTTCGGTGAAATGGCGGCAAAAATCCCGCCAGCCAGACTACCCCGAAGGCTACGGCGAGGCCAACTCCCCACGGTGTCAGGTGGAAGAATGAGCGAAAGAAGGTTAATATTTCACCGGTCATTTTGTCGTTAAACCTTTCCCCGCGTCCGGCGAACTTTTATGTTTTTTTCAAGGAAGGGCTTAAATTACTACGGCCACGTTTTAAAGTTAAGCCTTCCCCCGGCTCTGCCGAATTTTCAGGCCCTTCTCAAAGAGGGGGCTTAACATTTCTGAGACCATACCCTAAAAGTTAAGCCTTCCCCCAGGTCTGCCTGATTTTGAATCCCTTTTTCTTAAGGCTGGTTTCCATCAGTTCGATTTTGTCCGCTTCGATTTTGAGGAGGGTGCGCCCGGGAGGCGGTACGTCCCAGCCGTCTTTGTCGGCGTTGGCGCGGTTAAAGACCTTCCAGGCACCCTGGTATTCCGAGCTCTGGTCGGTAATCAAGCTGGCCCGGCCGGTAATCTGGATGCCTTTCACCGTCTGCCAGCCCTTGAGCGGGTCGTGGATGGCGGCGCCCACCAGCGGGTTGGCTTTCAAGTTTTCCAGCTTTTGGCCCGGGCCGGCCATAATGTAGAGCGTCGTCCCTTCGGCCTCGTATTCCAGCGGCGTGGCACGGGGAATATTATCCCGGGCGGTAGCCAGGACGCAGACATTATGGGCGTTGATGAACTGGGTCAGGTGCTTTTCAAGCTGCTCGGCAGGCATCGGTGTGAGCTCAGGCCTGGTTTCATCGGCCATCGAAAGCCTCCCTTACTGGAAAGTGGCCGCCGCCCCGTGATCAATTTCGCCCGGAGGGTGCGGCGGCAGTGGCCGCTCGCGGACGACGGCGGGTGTCCCCCGGCGGCGTCTTACCCGGCGTTGCCTGGCCCAGAGACCGTCAAAGAAGCTGCGGTCGAGCAGCTGGTGATGGTCGGCCACGTTCAAAAGGTCCCGCGAGATACCGCTTTCGAAGTAAGCCACCTCGACGTGCTTGCCCATATTCTTCACCGACTGGAGCGCATAGGCAAAATCGGCGTCGCCGCTCACCAGTATCGCCACGTCGTAGAAGTCGAGCCAGGCGAAATTGAGCAGGTCGGTGGCCAGCATAATGTCAACGCCCTTTTCCACCGGCACTCCCTGCGCCGTCTTGGTGCCGCCCAGGCGGACTTCCAGGCGCGGGGTCTTGCTCAAGATGTCCAGGAACTCCTGCTGCTCCCGGTAGCCCTCGGGCCGCAGCGCCGGGTCCTGGAGAGCGTTGTAGTAATAGGTGCGGAAGAGGCGGCGGGAGCCGCAGAGCTTGGCGGTGAAGCCGTCGAAGTTGAGGTCATAACGCTGGAAATTGCTCCTCAGAGCGTGATAAAGGTTACTGCCGTCAATAAAGATGGCAAGTCTGTCTTCGGTCATTGTCCCCCGCTTCCTGTCGCCGTGTTTGAAACTGCTTAAAGGTGAGATAACCACTATGGGACAGTATAGCACCACTGGCAGGATTGTCAAATCTACGTTAGCTGACATCTGACTCTCCGTGAGAAGGTAATTCAACTAATTGGGAACGATACCAATCTCCGTTCGAATTGACAGTGCTCGGGGGCTGTGTTATAGTGAACCCGGTAGAATCTCCGAGCCTGTTCGCCTGAGGGGAGACCTATGGCGGGCGGGCCGTTAGGGTATCACTGGAAACGGTGGTGCCTCCCGTGCTTGGAAAGGAGATGGCCTTGTTCTCTATTTCCGAGCGCCTACTAAATAGTGAGGCGCTTATTCTTTATTATGCGGTTTGCTTTCTCTACCCCCGCCCTCCGCCACTAAAGCCGTACCCGCGGTTGAAATCAACCTAAAATAGTGGCGAAGAAAGGTAGAACTGATGATTGGTGGAAAAGTAAAAACGTTACCGCTCCTGATGGCGGGACTACTGCTGTTGCTGGCCGGCTGTGGCGGGACTTCGGCCGGGGTGCCGCCGCTAACCAAGCAGGATAGGCTCCGCGTGGCCACCACCACCAGCCTCTACGACACCGGCCTCTGGAGCTACCTTGAGCCGATGTTCGAGAAGAAATACGGCGTCGAGGTGGATGTTTTAAGTGTCGGTTCCGGCATCGCCTTCGAGTACGGGAAAAGGGGCGATGTCGATGTTATCACGGTGCACTCCAAAGCAAGCGAGCAAGCCTTTGTCAAAGATGGCTACGGCCTCGAACGCGTCCCCTTTGCCTACAACTATTTCCTGATTGTCGGGCCGCCCGATGACCCGGCCGGCATCAAGGGCATGACGCCCGAAATTGCCTCGAAGAAACTCTACGAGACGGGTGCGGGCAGCTTCATTTCCCGGGGGGACGATTCGGGCACCCACGTCAAAGAAAAGGCCATCTGGAAGGCCGCCGGCTACGACTACGAGACGGTGCGGCGGGCGGGAAGCTGGTACATCGAAAGTGGTCGCGGTATGGGGCCAACCATCCTGATGGCCAGTGAGAAGCGGGCCTACACCCTTACCGATATGGGGACTTTTGTCGCCTACAAAGGCCAGACCACGCTGGTGCCCATCGTTGATAAGGGGAGTATTTTGCTTAACGTCTATTCGGTGATCGCCGGTAATCCCGAAAAGAACCCGGGCATAAATGCTCCGATGGCCCAAAATATGGTGGACTTCCTGACCTCTCCCGAGATACAGGCGCTTTTGGGTAAATACGGCGTTAAAGAGTACGGGCTCAAGCTCTTTGTTCCCTGTACCGGCCTAGAGCCTTCTTCATAAAAATAGCGGGATGGCGGTAATCACCATTTGACGGAACTCTGGCAAGCACTGCTTAAAGCAGTCCAGTTGATAACATCGCTGGACCCGGAGGTGATGGAGATCGCCGGGAGGTCGCTGTCACTGGCGGCGGCCTCCTGCGTTATCGCTATTTTACTCTTCATACCCCTGGGCAGCGCCATCCATTTCAACCGCTTCCCGGGTAAGAGGTTCCTCGTCAATATCGTCCAGACCCTTTACAGCCTGCCCACGGTCGCGGTCGGCCTCTTCGTCTTCGTGTTAATTTCCCGGGCCGGGCCCCTGGGCGGTCTGGGGCTGATGTTTACCCCGGCGGCAATCATCCTCGGACAGGTGGTCCTGGTAGCGCCGGTAGTCACCGGTCTCACCATATCGGCGCTCAGCGGGATTGATAAAGCGGTGTCCGAGACCGCCGTCTCGCTTGGCGCCGGGCGCTTTCAGATGACCTGGCTCGTTCTCCGGGAGGCGAGGTTTGCCATCCTGGCGGTGATTATTATGGCCTTTGGCCGCACTTTCTCCGAGCTTGGCATTTCCCTGATGGTGGGCGGCAATATCCGGGGATTTACCCGGACCATCACCACCGCCATCTCGCTCGAGACCTCAAGAGGCGACCTTGAGCTATCGCTCGCCCTGGGCATGATACTGATTTTCCTGGGGCTTGCGGTCAATATCTTGCTGAACCGGCTCCAGCAGAGGTAAAAATGATGGCCTTGATTGAGCTTGAGGGAATAACCAGGGAGTTCGGAGGCAAAAAGGTCTTAAAAGAGACCAGCCTCGAAGTTAGCCGGGGGGAAGCCCTGGCTTTAATCGGCCCGACCGGCAGCGGTAAAACGACTATGTTAAGGCTGATGGACCTGCTGGACTTTCCCTCCTCCGGCAAAATCCGCTTCGACGGGATTGATGTTACCCGTAATCAGCACCAGCGTCAGGCGGCCAGGCGGCGGATGGCTTTTGTGCAACAGAAGCCCATAGTGTTCACCATGAGTGTTTTCGATAACGTCGCTTCCGGGCTGAGATGGCGGCACCAGAAAGACGCCGAGGTGCGCCGCAAAGTTGATGACGCTCTGTCCCTGGTGGGACTGGAGGACTACCGCAACCGGCAGGCCAAGACCCTGTCCGGCGGCGAGACCCAGCGGGTGGCAATTGCCCGGGCGCTGGTGACTGCGCCGGAGGTGCTTTTCCTGGACGAGCCCACCGCCAACCTCGACCCGCTTTCTACGTCAAGAATAGAGGCGGCGGTGGCCTCGGTGCTGCACGGCAAGACGACGGCCGTGGTGATGGCGACCCACGACATGGTACAGGGCCAGCGCCTGGCCAGCCGGGTCGCGGTGCTGCTAAACGGGCAGATAAGGCAGGTCGGGACGCCGGGCGAAATTTTCTCCTCGCCCGAAAGCCAGGAGGTAGCCGAGTTTGTCGAAATCGGTAACATCCTGCCCGGGATAACCGTCGGTCGGGAGGCTAACCTGCTCACCGTGAAGGTGAACGGCCGCCCCGTCCAGGCGGTTGCCAGCCGGGAGGTGGCCGAAGAAGTGTCGGTCTTAGTCCGGCCTGAGGACGTGGTATTATCGCTGTCCCCGGGCAAAAGCAGCGCCCGGAACACTTTCGAGGGCACCGTGACCAGCTTCCATACCATGGGACCGCTGGTGCGCATCGAGCTGGACTGCGGTTTCAGCCTGTTCGGAGTCCTGACCAGAAGCTCAGCCCAGGAGCTTGACCTCCATACCGGCAAAAAAATCTTCGCCAGTTTCAAAGCTACCGCCGCCCACGTAACTCCCCGGTTATCTTAAAAGTGCCGCAACTTATTTGCCAGGGGGAAGCGCTTTAGCGGATAATAGTCTCGGAATACGGGATGATAAAGGTAACCGGGCGGGCAATCGCCGAGATTAAAAAGCTGGCCGGGGGCCCCGGCGAAAAACCGGGCGGCGTGCTGCGGCTGGTGGCCGGTCATTTCGGCAGGCTCCAGTTCGTCACGGATTGCGACCAGGACTTTAGCCGTGACCAGGTCATCACTGATGAAGGCAAAACGGTGCTCCTGGTTGACCGCGAACTGGCGGCGTCCCTTAGCGGCGTGACCATCGACTGCCAGGCCGGCCGGGGCGGCCTCTGCCTGGTGCGCGATGAAGAACCCCAGATTTAGTCTTTGAGCTCCTGTGTTATAATGGGATTCAAGCACTTACGGTAATCTCCTATCCCATCGCTAGCGTTAGAATTGGAGGTAATTTATGCCCATCACCCGGTTTTTGCGGTTGGCGTCACTCGCAATATTGACGCTCGGTTTCCTGCTGGCGGGCTGCGCCGGCCGTACTCCCTTTCCCGGCGGCGGCGTTCCGGTTCCCGATTCCCAACCCGGAGGACCGCCTGGTCCCAAGACTTACGCCGCACCGCCGGCCATGACCATTGATACCAGTAAGCTCTACACCGCGGTCATCGAGACTGCGAAAGGCGACCTGGTGCTCGAGTTGTTCGCCAGGGACGTGCCAGTCACGGTCAACAACTTCGTCTTTCTGGCACGGGACGGCTTCTACAACGGCACCACTTTCCACCGGGTGATAGCCGGCTTTATGGCCCAGGGCGGCGACCCGACCGGCACCGGCGCCGGCGGCCCCGGCTATGAATTTAAGGATGAGTTTACCGAGCACCGCCACACTACCGGCACCCTCTCCATGGCCAACGCCGGCCCCAACACCAACGGCTCCCAGTTTTTCATCACCTACGCGCCCCAGCCTCATCTCGACGGCAAACACTCCGTCTTCGGCCAGCTGGCCGGGGGCATGGACGTCCTCAAGCAAATTAAGGACGGGGATGTAATCAAGACCGTCCGTATTATCGAGAAATAGAACCTCCCCTGACCCGGAGAAGACCAAGTATCCGTTCATTATGACGCGCCATGGCCATGCCCAGCTTTATGGCCCGGGTATGGCGGATGGCCCGCTGCCCGAGCATAAAGCACTGGGGCGATGGTTTTATCAAAACACCGTGCCCCGTAAAGCCATCACCGGTTTCAAAACCCGATGTCCCTTACCACACCGGTTGTCGCTCCGGTTGCGCAAAGTGGTATAATACTGGTTGTGACCTTGGTTAGTGGGAACCTGATGGAGGAGGTGCAGCTATGCCGCGTATTGGTCCCTGGGAAATTGGCCTCATATTGCTCATCGTCCTGATTTTCTTTGGCGTTGGCAAGCTGCCAGAGATAGGCAATGCTCTGGGAAAGGGTATTCGGTCCTTCCGCCACGCACAGAACAGCGATGACGATGATAAAGCGCCAGCCAAACCCTTAGAAAGCAAGCAGACCAAAGAGAAACAAAGCTAGCCGTCAGCCTATTGGTTTTTGTCATCGGCCAGCCGTTATCCCTGGCGCAGTCACCGTCGGGTGAGGGGGGGGGGACAGGATGGACTTTTTTGGCATCGGCACCGGCGAAATTTTGATGATTCTCCTGGTGGCGCTTCTGGTAGTGGGCCCCAACCGGGTTGTCGAATTAGGGCGTAGCGCGGGTAAAGTGGTGCGCAATATTAAGAAGGCCTCCTTCGACTTGACATCAACCGTGACTAAGGAGTTGGAAGAAGAAAAGAGCCATTCCCCCGGAGCCGAAAAGAAGGACTAGGGAACGGCAAGCCGGGCTGGCCAGTCGGCGCACCGGTGGTAGTGGCAGGTAGATGAGCCAGGAACAAAAAATCACTCTCCTCGGGCACCTCAGGGAACTGAGGCAGCGCCTGATAAAAGCTTCGGTTGCGGTAGTAATCACCACCACCATCAGCTTCTTCTACTACAAGCAGATATTCGATTTACTGGAATACAAGCTACCACTCCTCAAACCGGTATTCGACTTCCTCACAACCAAAATACACCTTTTCCCCCCACCCGGGGATATTAACGTCATTGTAATCACGATGACCGAGGGGTTTGGCACCATTATGAAGGTGTGTTTGGCAGCCGGTCTGATTATAGCTATGCCCTACCTGATTTATCAGCTCCTCATGTTCATCCTGCCGGCCCTCACCCCCCGTGAGAAAAGAACGGTGCTCCTGATGTTACCCTGGATTACCCTGATGTTCGCCGGCGGGGTTGCTTTCAGTTACTTCGTGCTGATACCACCGGCCATCAAGATTATGCTCGGTATCAGCGCCGAAGTCGCCAGCCCGCAGATTAGAATCAGTGATTATGTCAGCTTCGTCACCCGGCTGCTTCTCGCCATCGGCCTCGTCTTCGAAATGCCGGTGGTAATCACCTTCCTGGCGCGTCTGGGGGTGGTCAGCTCGAATTGGCTGGCAAAACAGCGGCGGCCAGCCATCATCGTCGCCTTCGTTGTTGCCGCCATCATCACCCCCACCTTTGACCCCATCAACCAGCTCCTGGTGGCAGTGCCCCTAGTTGTCCTCTACGAGATGAGCATCTGGCTGGCCAAGCTGGTTGAGAAGAAAAAATCGGCGGCCGTCGCGGCTAAGGCCGACTCCGATATCCCAGCGGGCGAGAACTAACCGACCGTTGCCGCTTTAAGCTCTGCCTGATATACTCAAATTAGCGCGGGGGCGTTTAAGTCCCGGTGGGCTTCGCGGACTTCAAATCCGTCGGGGGGCGCTAATAACGTCTTCGGTGGGTTCGACTCCCATACGCTCCCGCCAGTCCGTTTCGGCGCTTGGCCCCATATCACGTCGTTTGCCCCGTTTGCGCCGTCCGTAGTAACATGCGGTAGTGGCGGATAAGCTGGTTAGCGAATACCGTGGGGAGCTGGCGGAGCCGGGTTGTGCGCCGGGGATGGGACGGTGGGGCGGCCTGGCGCGGCTAAAGTCCGACATCAGCCCCGTCTTCCCCTATCTCAACGCAAGCCTGCCAAAATGCCAGTACGACCACACCAACCTAGTACTCATCTGGCGGGATGACCAGCAGACCTACGCCCTCCGGCCGCTTGAAATCCGGGTGGCCTCGGTGCGTGACTTAGAACACGCCCGGCAGGTTATCGGCGATGTGGTCGAGCTGATAAACCGCACGTGGGCTAAGCGGAATGAGATTACCCCCGACTTCAGTGAAAAAGCCCTGCCCGGGGTGATGGCCATCTTCAAGCCCCTGCCGCGGACAAACTGCCAGGCGTGCGGCTACCCAACCTGCCTGGCCTTCGCCGCTGATTTAAGAACGGGCGCCACCACTCTGGAGCGTTGTTCCCCATTGCTCGGCGCCGGTTATGCTTCAAACCTCAAGACATTACGCCAACTTTTTACCCCGGACTAAACCGTCCTTCGTGGTGGTCATGTGAGAAGATTTAAGTTCATCGAGCATACCGCTGACATCGGCTTGGTGGCCTACGGCGGCGATTTAGCCGGGGCCTTTGCCAACGCCGCCTCGGGACTCTTTGCTATCATTTGCGAGCCGGCAGCACTCAGGGAGGTAGCGTCCAGGGAGATTGAAATCCGCGAAGCGAACCCTGAGGACCTGCTTTTCGAATGGCTGAACCGCCTCATTTATCTCTTCGACACCGAGGGACTGCTTTTCAAGCGATTTAACGTCGTTATGACCGGCGAAGCCGCGCTAAAAGCTACCGCTTACGGTGAGCGGTATGACCCGGCCCGCCACCATCTCAAAAAAGAAGTAAAAGCGGCAACCTACCACCAGCTCAAGGTTGACCGGGCGAAAAACCAGGTCCGGGTCATTTTCGATATCTAGATGTTTGCCCCAAGTAATGTGGGGCTAGCTTTAGGAAGTGAAAAGGCCAGGGCGAGTTAGCCGCAGAAATTAGCGGGGTCTGCCCAAGCACTGTGCGACCTTGTCCGTTTAACCGATGGTTGCTATTTCACAAGGTCGCTCACTCGCTTGACTCGTCAAGGTAAAAATAATATTATGAAGTCGGAAAAATATCTCATCCGATACGCTACGTCGCGACATCACCGGGAAATCCCCCGGCGACTACTGCAACCGGATGATGATGATGATGTCCGGGGTAGCCGGAAGGAGTCGGTATGAAGTACGACCTGATTGTGGTTGGCGGCGGCCCGGGCGGCCTGATGTCGGCAAAGACCGCCGCGGAAGACGGCCTCAAGGTGGTGCTGGTAGAGCGTAAGAAAAATGTCGCCGAAATCAACCGGGCCTGCCTCCAGATATTCTACATTAACAAGATAACGCCCAATCCCGAAACCGGCCGGGGTGAGCCCCGAATGGACGGCTACATTGACCCGGTTTCAGCCGAAATACTGCCCGGAAATTGCCGTTGTCATTTTCCGGTACCTGGCTTCGAGCTTGATTTTGAAGGCCCCGTGAGGGCATATTACAACTGGGTGCAGATATCGCCCGGCGGCCACCAAATCCACCGTTACCCGCCTAACGAAAAGGCCTGGGGTTTTTACTACCAGAAAGAAGCCTTCGTGGCCAGCCTCCTGGCGCAGGTTGAAAAGGCCGGAGTGGAGGTGCTTACCGAGACACTGGCCATCGGTGCGGAAAACACCGCTAGCGGGGTCGAGGTCAAGATAAGAAGGAACCAGACGGACGAGACCATCAAGGGACGGCATGCCATCGCCGCTGATGGCCTGAGTTCCCGCATCGTGCAGAGCCTGGGCTTAAATGAAAACCGCAAAGCCCGGCCAACGCGCCACATCCTGACCTATACCCTGGATGGAGTGGCCGCACCCTCACACGACACGTCCTTTTTCTCATGGACTATTCCCAGTATCAGCGGCGGGGGCAATGTCTGGATGGGACTGGTCGCCGGCGGGCGGCACCTGCTCGGCGTCGGCTCTTCGGCAGATGTGCCACCGGCGGTTATCCTGGACAATTTCCTTAAGCTGCCCGCTTTCCGGGATTGGTTTGGCGGGGCAAAGCTGGTCGAGAAAAAGGCCACCGCGGTTACGGCGCGGGCTTCCATCCGGGAGCCGGTCGCCGGCAACGTGGTCATCGTCGGTGATGCCGGGGCCTCGACGGAAGCCTGGGTACAGGGTGCCGTGGCCAGCGGCTACCAGGCGGTGAAAGCCATTGAGAAAGAGCTTACTGGCCATACGGGCTACCGGGACTATATTAGCTGGTGGCAGCAGGCCTTTGCCTTTAACTATTCAGCCTACCAGAAGCTCCTGACCCGGGTTTACCCCTTGAACCGGGTCTGTAACGATAATGAGATAGATTACCTTTTCCATCTCTTCCAGGACAAGGTGGGTATTCCCGCTCTGCTGGTTACCGCCAACCTGGAAATGGTGAAAAAGGGCCGTCCGGAGCTTTACCAGAAGCTCAAAGCGAATATGGCAAGCGGCTAGAGAGGAGATTTTATGGCCTACCGAATAAGCGAAGATTGCGAGAAGTGCGGCAGTTGCGAACCGGAGTGTGAAAACCAGGCAATCAGCGAAGGTGAGGAAATCTACGTTATTGACCCGGAGCGGTGCTCCGAGTGCCTCGGCAACTTTGAGTCCCCGAGGTGCTTTGAAATCTGCCCGGTAGCGGCCCCTGAGCCCGACACGGAGCGCAAAGAGACCAAAGAACAGCTCCTGGCGAAGTGGCATAAGCTGCATCCCGGTAAAACCCTGAAAGAGGTCTAAAGCCTATTTCCCGCGTAACCGGTTCTCCAGCCGGGGTGCCCGGGTGGGCGGGCCCGCTTTTTATTAGCTCGCTACCACCGGGCCAGTTTCTGGTAATGACCAATTGATTTCGGGTTATCCATCGTATGCCCTCTGCCAGGTAACGGATTGGCGAGGTCGGGGTCGCGGCACTAACCCCGGACTCCAGCAATTTTTATGATGGTGGATTTTAGTAAGTTTTGTGCTTGTCAAGCGGCCTGGAGTTTGATAAAATCAGGCAGGGTTTGGTTTCCTTTCGTATCCCTAAATATAAAGGGGTAAGAGAAATGAAATTATACGACAAGAACGGGAACACGATGGTGGAAGTCTACAAACTGGAGCGCCGGGGTGAAGACCTCGTATTGCAGACTACTCTCCTGGAGAGCATGCCGGAAGATGTCTACATCAAGCCAGCGGAAGCATGGAAATTTTTCGGGCTTGCCCTGAAATGGGGGATTGTTTCCTACCTGCCTGCGTTTGTCTGGAAAGCATGGCGAAAACACGCTCAAGTCGCCGGGAAGCCGCCGGTAAAGGAAGGAACCGCCAGGCCGAAAACAGAGACCAAACCAGGCGAAGCTCCCAGGGCTGCCGCCGCGCCGCCGAAAGTGGCAGCGCCTGCGCCCAGACCGGTTGCCAAAGACGAAAGGCCGCTCGCTCCCGGCGAGTATGATTTAGTCATCGTTGGCGCTGGCAATAACGGCCTCATCGTAGCCGCCTACCTTACAAAAGCGGGCTTAAAGACCTGTGTGGTCGAATCCCGGAGCTTTATCGGTGGCGGCGTAGTTACCCTGGAAGCAACCGTCCCGGGTTTTAAGCATGACCTGGGTGCCACCGCCGCGCTCTGGGTAGACCTGAACCCTATTATTAAAAACGATGAACTGGGTCTGGTCAAGAAATACGGCCTTAAATTCCTTCCGGTGCCCGAAGTCCAGGAAGTCATCATCTTCCCGGACGACCGTGCGATATGCATCTACCATGACCTCGATAAGACCTGCGCTTCGATTGCTAAGATTAGTGAGAAGGACGCCGAGCAGTTCCGAAAATACGTAGAATGGGCGACGCCTTTCTTGAAACCGGTATTGCGCGGTTCGAATATGCCGCCGGCTCCCTTTGGCAACTTCATCACGATGCTATCTGGCTCGTCCAAAGGCCTGGAGCTAATACGAACCACCTTTATGAGTGCCGTAGACGCCGTTAACGAGTGGTTCGTAAGCGATGAAATGAAGATTGTGGCCACTCGCTGGGCCGCTCAGACGCGCATCAGTCCCTATGAGTCCGGGACTGCCGAGGGCGTCGAGTTCATGGCGCCCTACTCCGTGCTCTACGGCGCCAAACCAATCGAGGGCGGCGCCGGGCGTTTCACCGAGTGCCTGGGGAAAGCAATTAAAGACTTCGGCGGGGAAATCCGTCTGAATGCCAAAGTAAAACAGGTCCTCATCAGTGGGAATAAGGCCGAAGGTGTTATTTTGGAGAACGGGGAGACCATCCGGGCCCGCAAGGGTGTGGTGCTTGGTCTTAATATAAAACAGATATTCCCGATGATGACCCCTGATGCTCAGCTCCCCGATAACTTTGTACGCGACGTGCAGCGTCTCAAGCCGCAGCGTGCCCAATACCTCACCTGGCACCTTGCCTTAAACAACCCGCCAAAATATAAGGCCGGGGGCGATGTTGACCGCGGTTACCAGGTCCAACCGTTCCCCACGGCTAATTACGAAGAATACCTGGATGGACTTACCCAGATGTACCGCGGCAAGCCGCGATGGAACTCGCCGGGTATCATCTGCTCTACTATCTTCGACCCCACCCGCGCGCCGAAAGGCAAGCATACCCTGTGGGTCGCCCACCAGGCGCCATTTTACGTAGAAGGCGGCCCCCAGGAGTGGGATAAGATTGGCCAGAAGGTGCGTGACGGCATCCTGGCCACCATCCAGAAACACACCACGAATATGGATGCTTCTAATATTATCGCCGAGAAGCTTCTCACGCCGCTTGATTATTCGCGCTGGGACGAGGCATGGATAGATGGCGAGCCCAGTCACATTGGCGGGTATCTCACCCAGTACATGTCCAACCGTCCACTCCCGGGCTGGAGCGGCTACAAGATGCCGGTCGAGAAACTCTACCTTTGCGGGCCTTCCACTCACCCGGGTACCGGACTCAACGCCGGGGCGCGAGCGCCCGCCAATGTCATCATGAAGGACCTCGGCATCGAGTTTGACAAAGTAATATAGAGTGAGGCTTTTGTGAAGTAGTTTGAGGGGGTGGGCGAGAAAACGCCCGCCCCTTTTTACATTCAGGGTATCAGGCTAACTGGAGTAACGAAGCCGCCTTGGAATCAGAATTCTCTTGAACCCGGTCACCACCGGGCATTCTGAATGTACTGCTGGGCTGATTCCTGGTTTGTGTTCGGTAGCTTCTGGAGGAACAGGTTAGGCGGGTATTTCGAGACATATTGGCCGTAGGCTTCGGTATAAAGCTCTTTCGAGATTACTGGAATGGTATGTCCGCGACGGAAGGCCGCTATGGGAATCGTGGCTTCAACGAGTGTCTGGAACGGTGAGTTGGCCTCGGCCAGGAGGCGGCCGTCATAATCGTATATCGAGGAACGACCGACGCCGTGGTCCTGGATAAGGTCATCGGCATTAAGGGAGTTATTCACAAAGAAGCCATAGACGCTGTTTTGCATGCAGGTGGCGGCGAAATCAACCCGCATGGTATCGCCGAGGCCGCCCCGGAAAGACACCGGGCGGGTACCCCAGTGGCCGGCGCCGAGTGTCATATAGCGGATAAGCATTTCCGTACCCTTCATGGCGAAGACACGGCCGGTTTCCGGCTCGAAGATTTCGGGCATAATGGCCAGGTTGCCGATATCGGTTCGCGCGACCGGGAACACGGCCTCCCAACCGTACCGTTCCACATAGGCGTCAAGCACATCGTATACGGTGGTACCGAAGCCAAGACCCGCCATGTTCCGCAACTTCCAACGCGTATGTACGATTTTGCCGGTCGGGCCGACGATGACCCCGAGGTAATTAAAATGTCCGGGCCAGTCGGGGAGCCGTCCCTTGACACCGAACTCAATGTAACAGTTGTATTGCTTAGCTTTTTGAGCAATGGCTCCAGTCTCTTCGCCCGGGATATCAATGGCGACACGCATCTGCTCCTCCCGGTTCCAGCGGATACTGGAGCCGGTGAGAGGGAATTCGTGAAAAATGAGCAAATCTTTATGCCGCCGGCTCTGGGTGAAATCTATCAGCTCCAGCATAAGATTCAGATTGTTTTTGATACCTTGCCGGTAGGTATCAAGGTCAAGCGTCATCTGTTTTGACTGGATGACCATCACGACGATGTCATCACTGCGCAAGGGGACCACTTCATAGTTGGGTAACGGTTTTTCCGCCATCTGTCGCCCCCTGTATTTCATCGGTTAGGTTGCTATCCGGAAAAATCGGTACGGGTAGCCAAGTGGTACGCTAATCATACCGGCCTGTAAAAACGGTGGGCATTTACGAAGAACTATGGTATCATTACAGTGCCGAATTGGATTATAGCGTGTGATGCCGTGACTGTCAATCGGCACGGATTCCAACCGCACATCAATTCAATCAGGATGTCTATGGTTCTCCGAATGCCCCGATATGCTGGAACGGATAATCGGGGAGAAATACTGGCCGGAAGACACGAAGCGGGTGGCGTCGTTACGGAAGTGCCGTCGCTAAAAACGACGTAGCCGAAGGAGGTATAGTATGCCATTCACTAATGCTCCCAACTACGAATGCATCCCCCTGCGCAGCGAAGAGGTGACTATCGCGGTGCTCCAGTCAAGAATCCGCAACATTGACACCAGCACACCCCAAAGCGCCCATGATGGTAAGATGAAAAACATCGAGCACATGGCTAACCTGATAGCACAGGCTCAAGCGTGGGGGCGTAAGGACCTCATTTGCTTCCACGAATCGCCCATCGGCGGATTCTCGCTACGCTGGAACAAGGACCAGTTTATGGCGGCGGGCGTGGATTTCCCCGAAGGCGAAGAACTGGAAGCCATCGGTAAGATTACCCAGCGTTACAACTGTTACCTGGAGTTCGGGTGCTATGCCAAGCTCAAGGACTGGCCTGGCCATTTTGTGAATATGGCCACAATTGTCGGTCCCACTGGTAAAGTAATCTACGGGCGCTGGAAGACGCGCAACCTTTCATCATTTGCTGACCTGGGCGCCACCATATATGACGTCCTTGATGAGTTCGTGAAACGGTATGGTTGGGACCAGATCTTTCCGGTCTGCCGTACCGATATCGGGAATATTGCCATCATCCCTGAAGTGAGCGAGCCCGAGATGGCCCGTGTTTATGCCATGAAAGGGGCGGAGATACTCGTCCGCTACATGACACTCGGCGCCGGCCACTGGAACACCAGTCCGTTGCTCGGGCCGCGTGGCGGTAGTGACAACACCTTTGTCATTGATATGCAGGGTATGTGTATCAACAGCGGCGTCTACGGTGCCTTTGTGAACAACGCCCTTGACCGGGAGGACGATGTAATCTTGGATATCGGCACCGGCCATAGCTGTATCCTTGACCCCGAGGGGCGCATCCTCATCGAGGCAAGTTCTCCGTTTGAGACCTGGGCCGATGCCACTATCCCGCTGGCGGCGTACCGGAAGCGCCACTGGATACCTCGCTTCCCGAAGGAACTCTACGCTCACGCGTACGATAACTACACGCCAAGATTCCCAACTAATAGCTACCTTAAAAAGCAACCACAGACGATTAAGGAGATAGGCCAGCATTACAGCGCCATTGCCCGCTGGTAATAATCAGCTGGTAGGAATGAATAATGGGGCGGTTATGCCGGGTGATTAAACTATCATTGGACTTGCCGAACTGGACTATCGGTAGTCAATAAGTGCTTAGCGGAGGCGAGCATGGCGACGTGGAATTCTCTCAGGGAGGAGACCTGGCGGGACGTCATGGAGTGGTGTGCCCGCATCTATCCCGACAAGGTGGCCATCGTCAGTCCTGAGACTAACCGGCGCTGTACCTATCAGGAGTTCAACCAGCGGACCAACCGCCTCTGTAACGCTATGCTCGGTCTGGGATTAAAAAAGGGCGACCGTCTGGCGGTGCTGGCCACCGATATCCCCGAATACCTGGAAATCGCCAGCGCCTCAAAGGCCGGCTTCGTCTACGTGCCTCTCAACTGGCGCTTAAAGCCCGCGGAACTCGTATATATTCTGAGTGACTCGGGGGCCAGGGCCGTCTTCGTGGAAGAGCGTTTCTTTGACGCCATCCGCGCCGTAAAAGACCAGGTGCCCGCTTTAAAATACTGCTTCGCCCTCGATGGCAAGCCGCCGGACATGCTGGCTTACGATGAGCTGATGAAAGCCTCGCCGGACGACCCCGGGGTGGATGTCGTCCAGAATGACCTGCTGGCAATCGTCTATACCAGCGGCACCACCGGCTTGCCCAAAGGGGTAATCAAAAAACACCGGGATGTGGTCCGTTTCACCCGCCTCGTAAATGCGGGGCAGGTACGCAACGACAGCCGCTGCCTGGGGATGTGGCCGCTGTTCCATGTGGCGCTGCTCCACGCCAATTTCGTCTTTATCAAGTGCGGGGCGACCCAGTACCTGCTCCAGCGCTTTGACGTCGAGAAGGTGCTCAAGCTCATCCACCAGGAAAAAATCAGCCACCTGGCAGGCGCACCGACCATGCTCATCCGCCTCACCGAGCACCCCGACCGGCCAAAGTATGACACTACCAGCCTTCATTCCATCGCCTACGCCGGCTCGCCGATGCCGGTCGAGGCGATAAGGCGAGGGATTGAGGCTTTTGGCCCGGTCTTTCACCAGGGGTTCGGCATGACCGAGGGGACCGGGCAGACCGTGCTCCGCAGAGAGGAACACCTTCTTGCCATCACCGACCCGACCAGGGAGAAAATACTTGGCTCGGTGGGCAAACCCCTGCCCGGCTGCCGGATGCGCATCGTGGATGATGACGATAAAGACGTCCCGCCGGGGGAAGCCGGTGAAATCGTTTTCCGAAGCGATGCCATCATCGAGGGCTACTGGAACAAGCCCGAGGAAACCGCGGAGCTGCTGCGCGGCGGCTGGCTGCACACCGGCGATATCGGTAAGCTGGACGCCGACGGCTACCTCTACATTGTCGACCGCAAGAAAGATTTGATTATCAGCGGCGGGGAAAACATCGCTTCCAAGGAAGTGGAAACGGTGATATACGGTCATCCCGCCGTGCTGGAATGCGCCGTAATTGGTGTGCCCAGCGAGGCGTGGGGGGAGGATGTCAAAGCCATTGTCGCCTTGAAAGAGGGGATGAGCGCCACCCCCGAGGAAATCATCAAGTTCAGCTCGGAGAGGCTGGGCGGCTTCAAGAAGCCGAAGTCGGTGGAAATCTGGGACGAGCTGCCCAAGAACCCCATCGGCAAGATACTCAAGAGAGAGATGCGGGAGAAGTACTGGGCCGGTCGGGAAAAGAGAGTCCATTAGCCCGGGTTCTCTAGAAGTCCCCGCTATCCCACCGACCGCTACCTTTGAGTCCCAGCCGCAGAGCATCAAGGAACCTGCCGCCCGTTACGAGAACATCGCCCGCTGGTAGGCTGGTTAGAGTACCGTGCGCCCGTCATTACCCGTAAAGAGTGGTTTTGCTTCATGCCGGAAAAGAGGCACCATGGAAGGTAAAGACCTGCTCGAAGACGGCCGTTTCTGCCGCCCTCTGTCCTTGCCGGCGATTACCACCCGGCCGGCAGCCTGGTCTCAAATAGGAGTCCGTCATGTTGAATGAATCACTGCTCAAATCTCGGTCGGGGGCCGGTGTCGGGTCGCGCCGCAAGCTGGCCGAGGCTATCAAACAGGGCCGGGTAGCGGTAAACGGGCACATCGCCACCGACTTTCGCTTACCGCTGGACCCGGCCAACGACCTGGTCACGCTCGACGGCCGACCGGTGGACTTAAGGCCGGGAAAGATGGTCTACCTGATGCTCAACAAACCGGCGGGCGTGCTCGCCACCACCCGCGACGAGCGGGGACGCGGCACGGTGATTGGCCTGCTTCCGCCAAAGTACCGCCGTCTCGGGCTCTATCCGGCGGGGCGGCTGGACAAAGACAGCACCGGCCTGCTGCTGCTCACCAATGACGGCGCGCTCACCTACCGGTTGACCCATCCCCGATTTGAGCACGAGAAGGAGTACCTGGTGCGCCTCGATAAGCGGCTTGAGCCTTCGGCCGCGGGAAAGCTGAGACAGGGCATCGAGCTTGAGGATGGTCGCACCCGTCCCGCCGCAGTGAGGTCAGTGGCGACGGAGCCTTTCAGTTACCGCGTAACGGTGCACGAGGGTAAAAAACGGCAGCTGCGCCGCATGTTCGCCAGTCTGGGCTACCGGGTGGCAGCCCTCCAGCGCGTCCGCATCGGCAGCCTCGTGCTGAGTAGCTTGAAAGAGGGCGAGGCCCGGGAGCTCACCGCGCCCGAGGTCAGGGAACTTCTGGGAAAACCTCTTTAGCATGGGCAACCGGAGAAGGTGAGGCCCGAGCTCATCGCTTAACAGGGTCAGGGGCTTTTAGGCAAAACCCTTTCAGCCACCCGACCTGATAGGGTGAATGCCCTCCGCTTTGCCCGTCAACCGGCGGAACCGGCTGATTTTCTGCCGGCCCAGCATGATGATTTCCGCAAGATGCGGCACCAGTTCTTCGGGGACTTTTTGGGTCTCGTAGATGGCGTGCAAGAGCTTATCCAGGGCTACTGCCTGCGCCTGGTCTATCTCCAGAACGTAGGAAGCCTTTTCCCCCCGGCCACGGTCCAGGCAGAGCGAGGCGCAGGACTTACCATCTTCACTGAGCTGCTTGGTACGGCCCAGTATCGCCTCGTAGGTTGCGGTCGAGATGTCGCCCACCGTAAGAGAACCCCTGGCGTCACAGAGGAGCAAGCGGCTCCGGCCTGCGGCCGGCGGCTCCTCGGGGCCATCAATCGAGGTGAGATAGATGCGGTCCTGGGGATGATACTTTTCGAATAAAGCCAAGTAACTTACTCCCTCCCGGCAAACCTGATACTTCAGTGGCAAACGATTAATCTTAACCCAAAACTACGGCTGCGGCAAGGCTTGAAACGGAGTGGTTCTCTTGCAAGAAGGTGTAGACTACTTTATCCTGTAGCGGGAGGGCTACGACTTTTTCCGCCCGCATATGACGCTTAATGGCAAAACACCCGCAGAGGTTGGGGATAAAAGCACCATTTCAAAACTGGACTGAATTGGTGTAGGGAACGAAAACGATTTCAAGCATCGTCAAAGGAGGTAAAGAGATATGCGCCCTCATCTAGATTATTATCGAAGTATGGATGTCACTTATGAATGGGGAAGGATTGCCCCTGAACAATTATCTAGGGAAGCCGACTCATTGGATACCAAAACTATGGGCATATTCGCAGCCGCCAGCATCATTATTAGCGTAGTAGCAACGCTCGCTAGTATACAGCCAAAGCGTATCCCCATGGATTTGACACTTATACCTTTCGGGATTGCGTGTGTTTCTTTTTTGATTTTACTTGGTAGATACCCACGGGCATAGCCCGTGGCACTTTACAGGTCAAGCTTCGCTTGCCCTGAATCCTGGTGCCCTTGCCATTTCACGTACTCACGGATTTGTTTCTCATCCAGCCCAATCGCAGACACAAAGTAGCCTGGCGACCAAACGACTTGCTCTTTCCAATACACTT
>JAZDKE010000007.1:0-35524 GCA_043803245.1 Chloroflexota bacterium | reverse complement strand
GAGACGATATCCACCCCGAAATATTTCAGGGCGTTCATGGCGGTGCCCCCGGCATACTCGGCGGCTCCCCGGCCATGTTGAGACCGGCGACCCGGCCGCCCAGGTAGGCGTTGGGCCAGATCGGGGTGAGTCTTGCCTCACCGGCGACGAAATCGTACGCCTCGGCAACGTCGCCGCAGGCATAGACATCGGGACAGGAGGTTGCCATGCGGCGGTCGACCACGATACCCCGCTTTATCTTGAGGCCGGCACGTGCGGCCAGGTCGGTGCGGGGTTTTACCCCGATGGCTAAAATCACTATCTGGCACGGTATCTCCCGGCCATCATCGAGCCTGGCGCTGCTCAGCCGGCGGCCGAGCAGTCCGGTTTTTAAACTGGTCACGGTGTGGCCGGTGATGATGCTTACCCCTGCCTTGAGCAGACGCGCTTCTTCCCAGGCCGAGGCCTCCTCGTCCAGAATGGCGCTGAGCAGCCGTTCCTTCATCTCCACGATGGTTACCTTTACCTTCCGTTTGACCAGGGCTTCGGTGACACTCAGACCAATCAGCCCGCCGCCGATGACCACCGCTTCCGTCCCGGGGCTGATGTGCCGGCTTATAGCCCGGGCGTCGTCCAGTGTGGTAAAGGTGAAGACCCCCTTATGGTGGATGCCTTTAGTCGGCGGCACAATCGGCCGGCCGCCGGTGGCCAGCAGCAACTTTTCCCAGACGATGGTCTCGCCGTCTCCGGTAAGCGCCCGGTGCTCCTCACAGCTAAAACTCATTACCGGGCAGCCAAGCCGGGTAGCGACGGCGTTTTTCTGGTAGAAGTCGGCCGGTCGGAAAAGCATCTTCTCCAGAGACCGGCCGGTGGCCAGATGGTCCGAGATGAGCGGCCGGGAGTAGGCCGGATAGACTTCGTCGGAGACGATGAGCACTGAGCCGGCCCGGTCCAGTGCCCGTATCGCCTCGGCGGCGGCCACGGCCCCGGCCGAGTTCCCGATGATTAAGTATTTCACCCTCGTCACTTCGCGGGAGGTCATGGGCTGCCTCCTGGCGGTTTTGGGTGGCTTTGCGCCAGTTTGATAAAGTTATCGTAGATTTTCAGGCCGGCTTCCCCGCTCTTTTCAGGGTGGAACTGGGTGGCCACCAAATTGCCGCGGGCGATGACGCTCGCGAAAGGCTGGCCGTAGCTGGTCTCGCCGATGACCTGGGAGCGGTCCGCCGGTTCGGCGTAGTAACTGTGCACGAAGTAAAAATTAGCCGCCCGGGGCACCTCCCGGAACAGCGGGTGGCTGGCAAGCTGCTTCACCTGGTTCCAGCCCATGTGGGGGACCTTGAGGCCGCCAGGCAGCCTCTTTACCTGGCCGGGGATGATACCCAGACAGGGGTGGCCGCCGCCTTCTTCGGTGCTGGTGAAGAGGACCTGGAGTCCCACGCAGACCCCGAAGAAGGGTTGTCCTGCGGCGATACGTTCCTTTATCGGTGCCACCAGCCCCAGGGCCGCTAGATTAGCCATGGTGTCCGGTGCGGCGCCGACCCCGGGCAGAATTACCGCGTTAGCCCTGGTGATGTCTCTGGCAGAGCTTGTGACCACCGGCTGGTAACCGAGCTGACGGATGGCGTTGGTCACGCTGCGCAGGTTGCTGGCGCCATAGTCAATAATAGCAATCATCGGTTCCCACCGCTCAAAATAGTGGCCGGTGTCACTTCCCCGGCCTCGGCATAGACCAGTGCCTCGTTGGGGCAGCCGGCGACGCAAGCCGCCGTCTCCTGGCCGGCGCAGAGGTCGCACTTGGCGCTCAAGCCCTTTAACCGGTCCTGTCTGATAGCCCCGAAGGGACAGGCCAGGATACAGGTCCAGCAGCCGACGCAACGCTCGCTGTCCTGGACCACCGCACCCGTGGCGGCGTCCTTTTTCAAAGCCCCGGTGAGGCAGGCGTAAACGCACGGCGGGTCGTCGCAGTTACGGCAGGACACGGAGAAAGAGACCGTGCCCTGGCGTTCGACCCGCAACCTGGCGGCCGGCGGCGACTCTCGATAAGCCCTGACCAAGTCCTTCACCGGCGAATGGGCCAGGCGGCAGTTGACCTCGCAGAGGCCGCAGCCCATACAGGCCGCTTCGTTCACGTAGACCTTTTTCATCGATTGCCCCTAGATATGGCATACGGTTGCCGTATGCCAGTTATCTTATCACAGTCAAATACGGTTGTCAATAAGGATAGTAAAATATTATAGCGGAAATAAATCCTATAATATTGCCGCATCTGTCGTCTCCCACTTTGTTTTTCGGGGCGGTTTGCTTTAGGCCGTCAGTCTCCACCAGCGTAGTCCAGATGCTGCTGCAACACTGGGATGTGGTTAAAGCGCCCCCACCTTGACCGGTAATGCCAGCTTCTTACCGGCTCGCTGTATGGTGATGGTGATGGTCTCGTTGGGGCTGACGTGTTCCCCGAGGTAAGATTGCAGGTCGTCGATTTCATTTACCGGCGTCCCGTTGATGGCGGTGATGATGTCCCCCCTGGCAAAACCGGCTGTTTCGGCGGGACTCCCATTTGACACCTGTTCCACCAGCACGCCGTTCAGTGTTTTTAAGCCACTGGTTTCGGCAAACTGGGGAGTGAGTCTAGTGATCATCAAGCCGAGCCAGGGATAATCATAGGTGCCGCGGGCGATAAGGGCGCTGGCCACCCGCTTGACTTTATTTGACGAGACGGCGAAGTTGACGCCGTCGCCTTCTTGTGGATTCACCCGGGCGATTACCAGACCGATGACCTCACCCCGCCGGTTAAGTAGCGGGCCGCCGGAGTTACCGTAATTAGCGGCGGCGTCGAACTGGATGACGTTGGCCACCCAGCGGCTCGCGCTATCGTACTCTATTTCAACGAAGCGGCCTTTCTGGCTGGTGATGCCGGTGGTTATGGTATCGTTGGTGCCGAGCGGCTGGCCGATGACGGCCACCGGTTCCCCGATGACCACCTGGTCGGAGTCGGCCAGTTTCAGCGGTTCTACCTCAATGATATTGTTGAGGGTCTTGTTAAGGCTGAGTACCGCCACGTCACTGGTCTGGTCTTTCCCGACCAGGGCGGCTCTAAACACCAGGCCGTCGGCGAATGTCACGAATATTACCGAAAGTCCTTCAACAACGTGAGAGGCCGTAATCACGTACCCCCGGCGGTCGTATAGAAAACCCGAGCCGACAACTTGCTTTTCATTTCCGATTTTAACGGTCGCCCCGACTGCCTGAGCGTAGACCTGGCTGGCGTTCATCTGCAGGCCAGCGGTATCGGTCACCTTCTCAAGTTTATCCTGCGCAAGCTCAAGCTGTGCCTTGATTTCACCGGTTTCGGTCTCCAGGCTGCCAAGCCGGTTGGTGGCCTGGTTCTGGAAGGTCTCAAATTGCTTACTCAGGTTGTCCGAAGTCTCTTCGAGATGGGACAACCGGTCGGCCAGGGCACTAAACCCCAGACGCTGTTCTTGCTGATATTGCGCCAGTTGCTCACCCAGGGAACTAAGCTGCAGGTTGAGGTTATAAGCGTAAACACCGACCAGGCCGGTTAGAATGAGCACAACTGCCAAGCCAGCGCTTAATAATTTTTGGAACATCGGCTACCCAGTTCTTTTGGCCTAATTATTCCCCTTTTCATCCGTGGCTGTCAAACTTAGCGGTTACCGGGGAGAGGTCGGCAGGCTTAAACGGGCAGCGCCTATACCCTAAGGACAAGGCCTACCGGGCAGTGGTCGGAGCCGGTTACCCCCGGCAGGATGAAGGCATCGGCCAGAGCGGGCAGGAGGTTATCGCTGACGAAGAAATAGTCGATCCGCCAGCCAACGTTTCTCGTCCGGGCCCCGGACTTTAGGTCCCACCAGGTGTACTGGCCGGGCTCCTTGTGGAAGTGGCGGAAAGTGTCGGTGTAGCCGTGCGAAATCAGCTCGTCAAGCCATGCCCGTTCCTGGGGCAGAAATCCCGAGATTTTTTCGTTGGCTTTGGGCCGGGCCAGGTCGATTTCCCGGTGCGCGGTGTTGACGTCGCCGCAGATGACCAGTTTTTCTCCCCGGTCTTTGAGCGCGTCGGCATAGATGAGAAACTCGCGGTAGAAGTCCATTTTATACCGCAGGCGGCGGCTATCTTTTTTGCCGTTGGGGAAATAGACGTTCAGCAGTGTGAACTGGGGGTGTTCCGTGAGTATAATCCGGCCTTCGGCGTCCAGGATTTCATTGCCGAGTTTGCGCGCGGCGCGGCGCGGCTCTTCCCGGCTCATGGTGGCCACCCCGGCGTAGCCTTTTTTATCGGGATAGTTCCAGCAGGCGTAATAGCCTTCGGGGCGGCGCAGGTCCGGCTCCAGTTGCTCAGGGGTGGCCCTGGTCTCCTGAAGGCAGAGGATGTCCGGGCTGGTCTGTTTGAGCCAGTCGAGAAAACCCCTGGCTCTTACCGCCCGGATACCGTTGACATTCCAGGACAGCAACCTGATTTCCTTAAAGGCCATCACCCCAGACACCAGAATCACGGCGTGTTTTAAGCGGTAGCCAAAGCGTATAACAAGTATACTGGCCTGTCAACTTTTACGCGGTTACGCAGTCTCTTTTAGTTTGCGGAATAGTTAAAGTCTAGCCGGGCCGTCTCACCGCCGGGTCACAATCACGGCAGGTATCTTACAAAAAAATCACAGATAATCTGGGGATTTTTGGCCCCGGTCGGGGCTTTTAGCCGGTGCTTGAGACTGCTTTCGGCATCATGTAGCCGATGCCGGGCAGGGTGGTGATGAACCTCGGCTGCCTGGCTTCGTCGCCGATTTTTTTCCTGAGACGGGCGATATTCACCTGGAGGAGGTGGTTTTCGCCGCAGTATTCCTCGCCCCAGACCTTTGCCAGTAACTGGTCGGGAGTCATCACCCGGCCGGCGTTCCGGCAGAGGCAGCTTATCAGCCGGTACTCGGTGGCGGTGAGCTTTACGGTCTGGTCGTTGAGTTTTATCTGATGTTGGCAGAAGTCAATTATCAGACCATTTTGATTGAACTCCGGCTCGGGGCCGCCTTCCCATTGACCCGCGCGGCGCAGCACCGCCCTCACCCGGGCGACCAACTCGCTGGCTGAGAACGGTTTGGTAATGTAGTCGTCGGCGCCGGCGTCCAGGCCGGCGACCTTGTCATGGTCAAGCGTCTTGGCGGTTACTAAGATTATCGGGATTTGAGAAAATTCGCGAATCTGCCGGCACACTGCATAGCCGTCCAGACCGGCCATCATCACGTCCAGCAGCACCAGCCGGGCGGTTGCCTGATATAGCATCTCGAGGGCATCCTGGCCGCAACTGGCGGTGAACACCTGGTAACCTTCCAGTTCCAGGATGCGCCGCACGAGGCACAGCATGCGGGTGTCGTCATCGGCGGCGATAATGGGCACTTTCCCGAATGTCACGTTTGCCTCCTTTGTCCGGGTAGGTTATGGCCGATACCGCCCTTTTCAGGCTCCCGGCGCTGAGCGGCTTGACCAGGTAGCCGGCGGCGCCTAACCGCCGCGCTCGCTCGTGTTGTGACCGGCCGGCGGTGGCGGTGAAGATGATGACCGGGACCGTGGCCATCTCCGGTTCGCTTTTTAAGTGCGCCAGCACCGACCAGCCATCGCGTACCGGCAGTCTCAAGTCGAGCAGTACCAGGTCAACGGCGCTCTCTCTGAGAAGCGCAAGACCGCGGTCGCCGTCCCCGGCATCGAGCACGCGGTAGCCCTCCAGTTCGAGCACCCGGCAGGCAAATTTCCGGATTTCGGCTTCGTCCTCAATGACGAGCACCGTTTTTGTCCCTGGCTTTTTCACTCCGGGCTACCTCACTCATCGTATCGGAAGCGTAAAGGCGCAGGTGCTGCCCCTCCCCGGCTGGCTTTCCATCCAGATACGGCCGCCGTGGGCTTCCACCAATCCCCGGCAGATGGCAAGTCCCAGCCCGATGCCACCGACCCTGGAGCCCAGTCTTTGTTCGATGCGGTACATCCGGTCGAAGACCTTTTCCAGTTCTCCGGCCGGTATGCCGATACCCTCGTCGGAAACACTGACCACCAGCTCCGGCCCTGCCCGCTGTGCCCCGACCACCACACGGCTGCCCTTCGGGGAATACTTGATGGCGTTGTCCAGGAGGTTGTCCAGCACCTGTCGCAACCGCCGCGGGTCGCCGTTCACCCGTGGCAGGCGTTTTGCCTGGTCGGTGACTATCTGGTGATTTGTGTCTCTGAGCCGGGCGTCGCCGGCGGCGGCACAAATCAGCTTGGAAATGCTGGTCGGTACTTTTTCCAGCTTTAGCAGTCCGGCCTCAAGGCGGGACATATCAAGGAGGTGGTCGACCAGGTCGGTGAGCCGGTCGGTGGCGCCGCTTATGGCGCGCAGGTACTCTATTTTCTCATCGTTCGCCAGCTTTGAGTCGTAGTCCAGCAGTATGGTAGCGTACCCCTTGATGGTGGCCAGCGGGGTGCGCAGCTCGTGGGAGACCGTGGAGAGCAGGTCGTCCTTCAGTTTGTTGATTTCTTCGTACTCCACCATTTTCTTTTCGAGCTGTTTGCGTTCGGTAACGTCCATGAAGTTGCCCAGGATGGCCGGTCTTCCCTGGTACCGGATTTGGGTCGCGGTTTCCATAATCCAGCGGGTTTCCCCGGCCTTGTTGAAGACCCGGTACTCGTAGGGATGACTGCTGCCCCCCTTTAGCACGCGAATCGCGTTGGCCCTCGTCAGGTCCCGGTCGCTCGGGGCAACATAGCTAAAGGGACTGGTGCCTAGAAGCTCCCCTTCGGCATAACCCAGAAGCGATTGGAACCGTGAGTTGGTGTATTTGAAGTGGCCGTCCTGAACGATGTAAATGCCGATGGGTGAGCCGGCGGCCAGGGTCGCGAACAGGTCTTCCGCCTGTTTGCGCTCGACGGTTTTGCCGAGCAGGTCAGCCACGGTATCAATCAGCAGCCTTTCCTCTCTCAGGAAAGGTTCTTCGTCCGACGGCGGCCGCTGTCCGAGGTACCCGACCTCGATGCTACCGGCCTGTTCCCCGTAGACCCTGATATTCGAGGCAAGCCGCAACGGGGTATCCTTGAAGTTATTCGTCTGGAATACACGGTGGTTGATGGTGAGCCTGGCGCAGGCAATCTCCGGGTACTGGTAGGCTGAGGGCAGCAGGTTAGTAACTTCCTGGTACAGTTCTTCCAGGCTGATTTTCGGTATTGCGGCAATGTTGGCGGTGGTGTATAAACACTGGATCTCTTTGATGCGCTGGTTCAAGTCGTGTTCAATCTGCACCCGCTCCCGGCGCAGTTGCGCCTCGGCCCGGCGGCGTTCCCCCTCCACCCGCCGTTGCTGCGTTTGGCCCATTTCCATCTCGGCGATGCGCCGGCGCAAAGCCACCAATTCGATGGAAAGGTTTTCGGCCACCCGGTCTCTCGTTCTCATCGGTCCCCTTATCGAGGCTCGGCGGAAATCTTGCCGTGTTTAGGCACATTTAAGCAAAAATATGGACAATTGTCAATAACATAGCTTTACGAATGGGGCTTTCTGGCAAAAAGCAGTCTTTCTAGACCCCTGGCTTAGCGCGGAAGAAGGTGATGGCGGGGTTGGCCATCCGGTTAAAAATGGGGTAAGATGTTATTAAGACTGGCAGGGTTAGCTTCAGGATTTTTAGCCAGAGTTGGGGGGTGCAGAATATGCCAATGCAGTGGACACTCAAGGAAGTTCTGAGCCGGGCGATACAGAAGGAAATCCAGGCGAGGCTGCTTTATTTGAACCTGAGCAGCCGGGTGAAAGACCTGGCGGCGAGCGAGACGCTTCAGGATTTGGCCCAGGTTGAGCAGGGCCACCGGGAGCGCCTGGAGAGCTACCTGCGCGGTGATATTAAGGGAGGCGGCCTGAAAGTGGGGCAGGTGGTCGACCTCAAGATTGTCGAAGAGAAGGGACAGCCGGGAGCATCGGCTGATATGACGGTGGCTGAGGTCTTACTGATGGCCGCCGGCTGGGAGAAAGACGCTAACCGGTTCTACCTGGAACTGGCCCAGGTCCACCCGCCGGGGCAGGTGAAAACCCTGCTGGAAGAGCTGGCTTCGCAGGAGCTTGAGCACAAGCACCGGGTGGAAGACCTTTACCAGCGGCTAAAGGCTGCGTAGCGAGCGGCTGGCCGCCCGCCGCCGTGGCATAACGAACCCCCTGGCACATAATCAGAAACGCTTCGGAATTATTGCGCCCCTTGGGCTGCCAGTCCAGCTTTCATTCCTCGAAGGCGCTGAAGGCTAAACTCTGGCTGCCGTGTCATTTCATTCCGGTGCTTGACAGAAGAAGTAACCGGTGATTAGAATGTTGAAGTGAATTTCAGGAAATTCAGGTCTGCATAGTCAGATAGTTTCAGGTAATTAAAGTATTATTTAGCCGGAGGGTGGCCGGTGCCCGGATTATCCTTCATAACCAATCACGGCCTGGTGCTCCTGGCGATTGCCAAGCGCCGGCGCAGCACTGCCCGGGAGATTGGTGACGCCGTGGGGATTACGGAAAGGGCCACCCACCGCATCATCGGTGACCTGGGGCTGGCGGGCTACATCACCAAGACCAGAGTCGGCCGCCACAACGAGTACCAGATTCACCTGGATATGCCTCTCAGGGACGAGGCGGGCACCGCCGCAGTGGGCGAGCTGCTCCTGGTGCTGGGCTGGAAGCCGAGGCGGCCCCCAAGACCGCGCCGACCTTCGGCCTCCAAAAAAGAAAGCGTCCCGGGCCGGCGCTTGATTTAGCCGGAGCGCCGCTTCTTTTCCAGAGCTTCGAGCCTGGCATCACTCAGGCCGAAATGATGGGCGATTTCGTGGCGCACCACGCTGCCGATTTCGGCGATAACCCGGGAGGGGTTGCGGCTTTTTCCCTCGATGGGCTTTTGAAAGATGGTGATTTTGTCCGGGGGCACCAGTCCGTAGTGAGCGCCGCGTATGGTGAGCGGGACACCCTCGTAGAGGCCGAGCAGGGTCTGTCCGCGGGGTAGCCGGTTGCCCTCCAAATGTTCTCTCGTCGGCGCATCCTCGACCACGATGTCGACGTTTTCCAGCCGGGCCAGGAACTCCTCGGGCAGGGCCTTTACGGCTTCGGCGACCAGCCGCTCAAACTCCGTTTTTTCCATATCCGTTATTATCGCATGCTAACCCCTGGACGTAAGGCTGTCAAACGGACTCATCTAACCCCCAAACGGCATTGCCAAACGGTTGGGGGTGGTGTTATGATGCTCCCGAGCCAGGGAAGGGGGTAGCCTTTTTTTGACGGTTCTGTCCCGGGGGGATATCCAGCGCCTGATTGAGAGTAAGCCGCCGCTCGTGGGGGACTACGTTGACCTTGAGTCCCAGCTTCAGCCTAACGGCTTTGACTTGAGCCTGCGGGAAGTGGCGCAAATGCGGTCGGCAGGGTATCTCGCGGTAAGCAACTCCAGCCGAGTGCTGCCGCCCACCTCGCCGCTGGCTTTCGATGGTGCCGGCTCTCTTTATCTGGCGCCCGGCAGCTACCTCATCACTTATAACGAGATTGTCCACTTACCGGAAGATGTGATGGCACTGGGAAGGCCCCGGTCGAGCCTGCTGCGCTGCGGGGTGGCGGTGCATAACGCCGTCTGGGATGCCGGCTACCACGGTCGCTCCCAGTCGCTGCTCGTGGTCTACAACCCCCAGGGGTTCCGCCTGGAAAGGAACGCCAGAATCGTGCAGCTGGTTTTTATGCGGCTTTCCAGTCCTACCCGGGGCTATCGGGGGACATATCAGGGCGAGAACGTCTAGCCTTGCTATAGTGACCTTGCCGGTTATAGTAGGAAGCTGAAGGCAGTAGGCCATCACCACCGTCATCAGGATTACTTCCGACATCTACGATAATGAGAAACGCGCCTGGGCATACCTGCCGGCCCGTGCCGAGGAAATCATGAACGAGATGGGGGCCACGAATATTTGGAAACCGACCGCGAGCGCCGCCCGCGCTTCCATCCACGCTCAGGGCGGCACCCGGATGGGTGACGACCCAAAACGCAACGTGGTGGACAAATGGTGCGCGGCCACGAGGTGCCCGACCGGTTCCAGCTATAACCCTACGGAGAACATCCAGGCGCTGGCCTGGCGGGGGTCGGAGGAGATTATCCGGTAGCTATCTTGAGGGTTTTTCGACACAACCTGGGCACCATCAGGCACCCAGTTTCTCGCCGAAGACCCGGCCGTAGTCCTGGCAAGCCTTCAAGCCTTCGCCGGTCTTTAGAATATCTTCCTTCAGGGTGAAAGCGCCCAGTTCAAAAGGCTTCATCTTACAAACGCGTTGCAGCGTATCGAGGATAATGGCGGGGGCGTGGGCATCGTGCTGGTAGGAAACATCGTGCGCGTAGGAACCAAAGGCACCGCCTATTTTCCCCTTGAGACCTGCCTTCTCTACCATAAGGAGGAAGGTATTCACCGTTTGGGGCAGGTCAAGGGAATAGGTGGGGGAGCCGAAGATGTAGCCGTCGTACCCGGCTAGCTCCGCTGCGTCCTTGATGCCCCCCATTTTTTTGGCCACGACCTGTTGCCCGCTGAATCTGACCCCTTCAGCGATGTACTCGGCCATTTTCTGGGTCGTACCGGAAGCACTGAAGTACGCGATTAACACCTTTTTCATAAATAGCCTCCCTGACTTAAGGATTTACCGGCGTGGGAATGGTAGTGATTAACGTTTTTAAGTTATCATATACTATCAGCCGTTCCAGTCGCAATTTTGCTCCGGCCTGGCAGGCTAAAGGAACCGCTCAAATCGGTCTTTCTTTGCTTTACATATCGGACATACTTCGAGGGGGCGATTCCCGGGCGCAAAGGTAGCCGCAAACCTTGCGCCGCCATACCGGCAGTGAAGGTTCAAGAGGCTTACTGATTTGAACTTTAGTCTTTCGCCTCTTCCTTATTCTCCGGCGGAGGCCTTCGCTCGGTAATACTTCCAATCGCAGGTGCTTAAGGCGTAAAGCATGATATGGCCGGCGTTTTTGCCGGGGACGTGTTTTACATTGTCGGCCAATTTACTTTTCCTTGGGTATCAAACCGCCAGCGCCAACGTCCCGTCAGGTTACCTTCAGGTCTTTCTGCGACCTCCAGAGTCCATGGATATTGCATAACGCGGTAGCATATAGGACCCCCGGCTTGCTAACCTTAAGCGTGATGGCCACTTCGTGATTTGTGTAAACCGGCCCCTTGTTGGGGCCCTCGGTTGCTTCCCCGTGGGCGGAGAACTCAAAATGCCCCACCTGGTAAACGAATTTTTCCCCTTCGGCCTGAAAGTATACCGATATCCAGCGGATATGGTGTTCGGTGGTGTTGGGATGGGCTATTTCCTTGCCTACGGAAACCGTGGCGATGAAAAGCTCACCGGTCTTTACCTGGTCGGCACAATCTATCATGGGCACGTGTTTTTCTATCTTCCAGTCCGCCGTCTGGAATAGCTCTTCGAATTTTTTCATGCGATACACCTCCTGCAAGTTATTATAACCCATAATTCGATTAAAAGAGGGAACGTCAGAAAGCGGGCGCCGTTATTGAGCTCACCTGGTGGATTTTTCCTTCTTCCTGGCGGAAACCGTGACCTTTTTGGGCTTGGCCGCGGTAATTTTGGGAATGGCAACCTCGAGCACGCCGTTTTCGTAGTTTGCCTCGATTTTATCGGCGTCGGCATCCTGCGGGAGGGCGAATGGGTGGACCGGCACGTTTTGGAACTGGCTGAGCATGGCGCACTGCTCCAGACCAAGGGCTGCAAAGCCTCTGAGTGCCAGGACGACCATCCGCTGGCGTCGGCGCGGTTGGTAAAGAGTGACGGGAGCGAGGTCGATCAAGTCGAGATGCAATCGCTCCGCCGGCGGGTGGCCCGCAGCCTGGCGAAGTTCCCCGGGCGGACCAGGGAAATCGAAGGACGGGCCTATCTCCACTTTGAGGACTACTGCCGCTGGCGGGGGCGAAAAGTCAAAGGCAACCTGCGTTCTGAGGTGCAGCAGGGGTTTGTAATCGCCTCCTGGAACGCTTGGGTGGATACTCATGGGGGTGAGGGCGTAGCCGCATTAGCCGATGCACCGGCAGAGCGGCTTTGCTGTTACGTCGAGAACTGCCAGTACCAGACGTGCCCCGACAGCGAGGGCCGACTTTGCCGCCGCCAACAAATGCTGGATGACTTGCGCACCTTGGGGTCTAGTCGTGACCCGGAAGCGGAGTGTGCACGGGACTGGAAGGACGCTGCTGAGGAGTTCCTAACCGAATTGTACTCGTTCCAAGAGGCCGTTGCCTCCATCAGCCAGCGCTACTTTGACCGAGAGGAGATGCTGTTCCCGGACCCGGCCCGGAGCCTGACCTACGTGGTTGAGAGTACCGAGAAACTGGTGGGCATATTCAACGACAGCTTCACCGGAGAGAGAAATCAATTGGGGCGTCTGAACTTGCAGACCCTACGCCAGGGCTGTGGCCGCACAAATCTCCTATCTGGTGGACATGGCAAAGGCCGAGGCCCTGAGCCTAATGGGAGAGCGGCGAGCGGCGGACGAACTGGTGGAGCGACACACGTGATTGGTACAGATGCCGGAGTCGGCGACACTATCGGTGGTCATATTCGAGAGGTTGCCATTTCTTTTGCTGCCGTCTGATCGGCGCGTTCCTCTCGATGAATATCCGTATCCTCGCTCATACCGACGCCTGAAACTAGGCGACAGGTCCCTGCCTATTGGTGCAGAGCCCAATGAACGGAAACACCTACCCCACTTTAGTACGCTTGCTTAACAACACCTTGGTGAGATGGTAGTCAGTCTCCAGATTCAGCCAGAACCACGCCGGTATCTCTGGCATGACTTCCTCAAGCTGCAGGGCAGTCTCGGCCGTGATGGCTTTCTTCCCGTTGATGATCTCATTTATCGCATTCAGCGGTCGTCCCATGCGCCTCGCCAATTCCTTCTGAGAGATATCTCGCGCCTAGATCTCCTCCGCAAGGTACTCGCCAGGAGGGATAGCAATATCAGGGTAAGCATCAGTCTTAGTCACCATGGTAATCCTCCACATCCACAATACGCACTTTGTCTTCTTGAACATGCTCAACAATAAGCCGATAGTTTCCGGTGAGAACTATCGAGTACTGTCCAGCGCGGTTCCCTTTCAAACGATGCATCCTCAACGCCTGGTACCCATAGAGCTGAGTGAATTTGTCCGTAGCTCTCAGAACAGCCAGTCGTTGAATATACTTCCGCCCAAATGGTAGAAATCCCCAAAGAAGGTGGCCAGGTCATTGCGAAAACTGTCACTATTTGGACTCTTTTTGTGCCTGAAGCTAAAATTCATTATTGCCTCCAAAAACAACCATAAGCAAGTGATACCCGCTCTGGGGGGTATTGACAACTTTCATGAGTTACGGTATTATGTGTCTAATGTTTACTAAGTTGATTAAAATACTTCACAATTATCACGAAGGAAACCGTCGGGAGGGAGAAAAAGGAGCATGACACTAAGTTCTGCGGTAACCATAGACTCGACACTGGAAGAGAAAATCGAACACGCCAAAGACCTCATCCGGGACGCCAGGAAAAACTGCCCCAAAATCGCGGTAGCCTGCTCCTTTGGCAAGGACAGCATGGTCACCGTGCACATCGCCCGGCAGGTTGAGCCTGATATTCCGGTCTTTGCGGTTATGACCCGGTTCAAGCCGAAAGAAACATTTGAGTACCTGGTGAAAATGGATAAGAAATGGCAGCTCGGCACCGTCGTTTACATCGTCGCTGATAAGGTGCCGCAAATTTTTAAGGATAACGCCGTTGATGTGCGGCTGCTGCCCAGCGCGGAATTCAACCGGAAAGCCAGGGAGGTTGAGAGCCGCACCAAAAAGAAAATCTATAATGCTGAGCCGGACGAATGCTGCCGCCTGCTTAAAGTTGACCCAACCAGGGTGGCGGTGGCTGAACTTGACGCCTGGATTTGCGGTCTCAGGAACACCGAAGGCAGGACGAGGGTGGATTACCGCGAGGTGGAGAACAAGGGCGGGCTGTTGAAATTCAACCCGATTCTGACTTTCACCGAAGCTGAAATCTGGCGGTACATGGCCACGAGGGGTATTGACCCGCATCCCTGGTACGCGGAGGGTTACCGTTCCCTGGGGTGCGCGCCCTGCTCCCATCCCGGGGGCATACTGGAGAGAGACGGCCGCTGGCAGGACACCAGCAAGTGCGGGGGCGAGTGCGGCATCCACACTCAAAGACTGAAGTGAAAAGATTGGCAAACTCACCAACAACCGGAAAAGACGCGGATAATACGCTCCTGGCAAAGGTGCTTGAAGCGGTTAAGAGCATCAACTACGGCACGGTGCAAATCGTTATCCATAATTCGCGGATAGTACAGATAGAGAAGACCGAAAAAATAAGGGTGAAAGGGGCACAAGACTGCGTCTGTAGCTAGCCCACCCGAAAACGGGAGGGCACAAAACTTCGGTAAGCACTAAAAACAAGGCTGACCAGGCGGCTGGAAGCTTTGATTAAAAAGGAGCTACGGACATGATTAACACAATTACTCGTCATCGGACCATCCTGGTAATGGCCAGCCTGCTTTCGATACTGTTACTGGTCTTAAGCGCTTGCGCCACTTCAAATGGGCCGGCTAGTCAAGCGCCGGCTTCATCACCCGACGTAAAGGCCTCAGAGCTCAAGGGGAATATCACTGTATCCGGGGCCTGGGCCCTCTATCCGATGATGGTCAGGTGGGCGGAGGAATTTCAGAAACTTAACCCGGGCGTTAGGATTGAAGTCTCGGCCGGAGGCGCCGGCAAAGGCGCCGCCGACGCTTTGGGTGGTCTGGTGGACATCGGCATGGTGAGCCGGGACGTTTTCCCCGCTGAGATTGAGAGGGGGGCGTTCTACGTTGGCTCGGTGATTGACGCCGTTGTCCCAACCGCCAACCCCGGTAATCCGGTAAAAGATGATATTCTGGCTAAGGGGATAACAAAGCAATCATTCGTTGACATCTGGATTACCGGGAAGATAACCGACTGGCGGGACGTCTTCCCCGGCACCAAGGCCTTCGGCAAGACCGAGCTTCACGTCCTGACCAGGAGCGATGCCGCGGGTGCTCCCGAGACCTGGGCCAAATACCTGGGTGGGAAACAGGAGGACCTGCTTGGCATCGGCGTCTACGGGGACCCTGGTCTGGCGGAAACGGTCAGAAGAGACCCGCTCGCCATCGGTTTCAATAACATCGGCTATGCCTACGATGCTAAGACCAGGAAGCCGGTCGAAGGCCTGCTGGTTATCCCGATAGACGTGAACGGGAACGGCAAGATAGACCCGGAGGAAAACGTCTACGGGACACTGGACGAGTTAACGCAGGCCATCGCCAAACACGCCTACCCCTGGCCGCCTGCCCGCGAGCTAAACCTGGTTACCCGGCGGGAGTTCAAAGGGGTCACCAGGGAATTCGTAAAATGGATTTTGACCGATGGGCAGCGTTATGCGCCCGAGGCGGGCTACATCCCGCTATCTGAAGAAAGAGTCCAGCAGGAACTGGCAAAAATCCGCTAAAGTTTACCTAAAGTAACACCGGGGGGAGATATTTCGGCTCCCCTCGGTGTCGGTGGGAGTCTATTCGGTGTTTGGTAGAAGACTGGCCGATTTTCTGGCGACGAGGCTGATGCTACTGGCCACCGTCTTTGTAACGGTGCTGGTGCTTTTAATCGGTATCGGTCTGCTGATTAAGTCGTGGCCAATCCTGTCCAGCAATTCTTTGGCTGATTTGCTCTTCTCTTCGGCCTGGAAACCTTCGAAAGAGCAGTTCGGTTTCTTGCCTTTCATCATGGGCACGGTCTGGGTGACCGCCCTGGCCGGCATCATCGCCCTGCCGATTGGGATTCTGAGCGCCCTGTTTTTAGCCGAATACGCCCCCGCTAAAGTCCGCGCCTTCGCCAAGCCCCTGCTCGACCTGCTGGCCGGCATACCTCCCGTGATTTATGGCATCTGGGGGCTGCTCGTCCTGTCAATCGGTGGCCTGCACATCGGCTTCAACGTGCTGGCGGGGGGCATCGTGCTGGCGATAATGGTAATACCCATCGTGACCTCAATCTCGGAAGAGGTCTTCAGAACGGTGCCCGTGGAGGTTAAAGAAGCCTCTCTGGCGCTGGGCGCAACCAGATGGGAAACCACCAGGCATGTCGTCATTCGCAGTTCCGTGCCCGGAGTGGCGGCGGCGGCGATTTTAGGTTTTTCCCGGGCTTTCGGTGAGACCATGGCGGTGCTGATGGTGGTCGGCAACGTCGCCAGGGTGCCTTCAGGTATACTCGACCCGGCCTATCCCTTGCCCGCGCTTATCGCTAACAACTACGGCGAAATGATGTCGGTGCCGCTTTACGATTCGGCATTGCTGTTTGCGGCTTTGATACTGTTCGTCGTGGTCCTGGTGTTCAACGTTCTGGCCAGGTTGGTGCTGGCCAGCGTGCAGCGGAGGGCGGCATAGATGAGACGGCGAAGGTTTGAGGAAACTTTCTTCAAAGGACTGATGATTTTTGCCCTGATAGTCGCTCTCGGCACGCTATTCAGCCTGATTATCATCGTGGTCTGGAAAGGGTTGCCCGCCCTCGACCTCGCGATGATTACGCAGACTCCCAGTGGCGGCTATTACCTCGGGAAAGAGGGGGGCATCCTGAATGCTATCGTTGGCTCCCTTTACCTGGCAATCGGCGCAACCGTGCTCGCTTTCATCGTTGCCCTGCCGGTGGCCCTGTTCCTGCAGCGGGAGTATGTCGGGCGGACCAGGCTAGCCGGTCTGGTCAGGCTTTCGCTCGACGTCTTATGGGGAATCCCTTCGATTGTCTATGGTGCCTTCGGCTTCATTATCATGCTCTTTTTAGGGATGCGGGCTTCGCTGCTGGGGGGCATCGTCGCCCTTACTTTCCTGGAAATCCCCATAATGACGCGGGCGATGGACGAGGTGATAAGGACGGTGTCCGGTGATTTGAAAGACGCCTCCTATGCTCTGGCGGCGACCAGGCTGGAGACTTCCGCCAGGGTTGTGGCCCGGCAGGTATTGCCCGGCCTTTTGACCGCGGTCTTGCTGGCCTTCGGTAGAGGCATCGGCGAGGCCGCCGCGATATTATTCACCGCCGGCTACACCGACCGCATTCCCGGCTCGCTATTTGAACCGGTGGCTTCCCTGCCGCTGGCAATCTTCTTCCAGCTTGGCACACCCTTTCCCGAAGTCCAGCAGAGGGCCTACGCATCTGCGGTTATTCTTCTGGTAATTATCCTTGTCACCAGCATCGCTGCCCGCCTGCTATCACGCCGGTTCACCAGACACACCGTTAAGTAAAAGGAAATAGACCTATGGACGAGTCGGGTATCATAATCCGCAATCTCAGCGTTGCCTACGAGGGGAACGCCGCTCTTAAAGATATATCTCTGGCCATTCCCGGCCGGCAGATTACGGCTATTATCGGCCCGTCGGGCTGCGGAAAGACCACCTTGCTCCGGTCGATTAACCGCCTGATAGACTGTGCCGATGACGTTCGGGTTTCCGGCCAGATTTGGATAGACGGGCATAATATTCTGGCCCCGGGGGTAGATGTCATATCCCTGCGAAAACAGATAGGCTTGATATCGCAAAAGCCGTCTCCCCTGCCCATGTCCATCTACGACAATGTAGCTTACGGGCCCAGGATACACGGGGAAAAGAACAAGAAGCGGCTGGGAAGCATTGTCCAGGACTGCCTGCAGATGGCCGGATTATGGGACGAGGTGAAAAACCGCCTCCATAACTCGGCATCAAAACTTTCAGTGGGACAGCAGCAGCGGCTGTGCCTGGCGAGGAGCCTGGCAATCAAGCCCCGCGTGCTACTGTGCGATGAGCCCACCTCTGCCCTCGACCCGGTCTCCTCGAAGAAAATTGAGAACAAGCTTGTCGAACTCAAAGAAGACTACTCAATCGTTCTCGTCACCCACCTGCTCAGCCAGGCGAGAAGGCTGGCCGACTACGTCGCCTTCATTTACCTGGGGGAACTGGTCGAGCACGGCCCGGCGGCGGACATTTTTTCTAATCCCGGAGAACCTTTAACTAAAGCGTACCTTAAAGGTGAACTGGGTGACTCCCTTGTCGGCGGCGGGGGAATATAGCCCGCAAAGGCCCGATTCCTTTAATTAGCCGGCTTTCCCCGGTTACGAGGCTATAAACTAGGCGAGAACAAAAACAGGCTGTAGTTTAGGCTTTGCCAAATCATGGTGACGGCGGTTATGGTGTAAACCCTGTTTGGATTTTGTCACCCTGGCACTGGCTTTAGCCGCATCAGCTACCGGTGACGGGGCTACCCCGTTGATTCCCTTCAGCTGCGCCATAGGGCGGAGGTTGCGCAAGACTGGTTTAGCGGTTGCTACCCTGGCACTTGCGGCCGCGACGCTGGTCTCGGGCGGCGGGGTTATCCCGACGAGTTCCTGCCACTCCGGTGGGTTCAGGTGGTACAGGGCACGTTTGGTTGCCACTCTGGCACTTGCGGCCGCGACGCTGGTCTCGGGCGACGGGGCTACCGAGAAAAATTCCTGCCATTCCTGTGGGCGATAGTAGAGACCCAAATTAGAGGTTGCCGTCTCCGGGCTTAAGAAAGCAGCGTTGGTTTCAGAATACACTGGTACCGGGGCAAATTCCCCCCATTTCTCCGGGTGATAATACAGGCCGACCTTGCGTGCCATTTTACGGAGGGCGGCAGCTATGTCAACATTCGGGTTAGTCCTGGGTTCATTCAAAGGTAAAGCATAATCTATCAACTGGTGCGCCATCAACGCCACGACTACCAGGCGAAAGATACCGGATAGCAGGAAGATGCTGAATATCTGGCTTCCCGCAAGTGGTGGGATATTTTTCAGGAGATAGACCCCAAAAAGCCCCCCCAGTGCGACCATCATCAGCCCGATACTCCGGCTGTAGACCACATACAACAGTTTTTTTGACGCGGGAGCTACTTTGTAGATGTACCCCTGATTACAAAGGTCAAAGGCCGCCCAGCACGCTCCGGACAGCATCTGGACAAACATAAGATATACCGCATTCGGGCTGAACAGCCATAATACCGGAATAATGGGAATCAGACGGCTAACCAGGCTGATAACTTTGATATTGCCGACCCGGTCAGCAAGCTGCCCCCAAAAATGGCCGCTGGTTATTCTGGCCAGATACTCGGCAGAGAGCACTATGGCAAAGGTAGAATAGCTGAAATTAAGCTCGTTCAGCATGTACACGGCATATAACGGCCCGCCGAAATTCACGGTAAATCTGAACAGGGAAACGAAGAGCATAAAGCGGTTGAGTTTTTTATCTTTGAGTTCGCTTACAAAAGTAGAAAATCCGAGATTTTTCCCGTTCTTCTCTTTTGCTGCCGGCAAGTCGTGCATTCTGCTATAGATAACAAAGCTCACGAAGGAGGCCACCAGCGAGATGGTGAAAATGGTGGCAAAGCTTGCTTCCAGTCGCCACCCGGAGTTGTCCAGTATGTATCCCATCACCAGGAAAGTGCTCAGGTGGGAGATACTGGTTATTGCCAGTCGCTTTCCGAGATACCTGCCTACATAGTCTGATGGAATTAGGTTGGCGAGCCAGCTGTCCCGGAGGATTTCAATCAGCACCGCAGGCGCCAGATTTACCAGCCACAGGACCCCAAGCCAGAACGGTGCCAGTTCCGGCATCAGGAACAGGAACAGCAGGATAATCGGGGACCAGGCATAGGTGCTGAGGCAGGAGAGAAGAATAACCCCCCGCTTTGTCGGCCCGATTTTTTCAACGATGGCTGGCGCTTTGATGCAAAGGAAGGCAAGAATAAAGTTGACCAGTGCGGTCATCAGGGCAACACCCTGCATCCCGGCCCCGACCGCCATTAGTGACGCCGACTGGTATGAATTACCGGCGTTTTCGACTGCGGACGCAGACGCTTCGCCGTGAAATCTCTTAAGGTTGCTAGCCGCTTTATTGGTATCGGAATCTTCTATTATTTCAGGACTGGACGTATATTCACCTGGCTTTCCTAAAAAACGAAACGGTTAGTATTATAGCACAGTTCTAAGGGCACGCAAGACATTTTTTAACTATTTTTTATCCAGGCCCCGTTAATGTATAATACTGGGTGGTATGAAGTATTTGCTTTACGGGGACTTTCGCCGGCACCGTTTCCGGGTGGGGAGCATTTATCAGCGATTTTCGCGCCGCCGGTTAGCCGGAGACACTAGATAGTACTACTGTCTTCAACCTGCCAGTACCGCGTGTTTCCTTAATTGCCAGTGTTACCAGTTGCCGTCTAGCATTTCTCGGGTAGAAAGTGCCGGTGAGCGGCGGCTAGAAAAAATTATGAAACTACCCCCGAATGTGAAGTAAACAGGAGTAAAAGTAAGCAGGTTTTTCGCAATATGAACTATCGTAACGACATAAGGAACATCGCCATCATCGCCCACGTTGACCACGGCAAGACTACCCTGGTGGATGCCATGCTCAAACAGAGCAAGATATTCCGGGAAAACCAGGATGTCGGCAAGCTGATAATGGACTCTAATGTCCTGGAGCGGGAAAAGGGCATCACCATCATGGCCAAAAATACCGCGGTGGTCTACCGGGGCGTCAAAATCAACATCATCGATACCCCGGGCCATGCCGATTTCAGCGGAGAGGTAGAGCGCGTCATCAACATGGCCGATGGCTGCCTGCTCCTGGTGGATTCTAATGAAGGCCCGATGCCCCAGACCAGGTTCGTGCTGCGACACGCCCTGCAAAGGAGCCTTAAGACCATCGTGGTCATCAATAAGATTGACCGGGCGGATTCCCGGATACCGGAAGTAATCAGGCTCACCCAGGACCTTTTCCTGGAACTGGCCACCAGCGCTGACCAGCTTGACTTTCAACTGCTGTATGCCAGCGGCCGGGATGGCATCGCCGTTAGGGACCTTTCTGAAAAAGGCACCGACATCAGCCCTCTTTTCGATTGTATCCTGGATACCATCCCGCCCCCCGAGATAGCCACCGGGCCTTTCCAGATGCTGGTCTCGAACTTGGATTATGACAGCCATAAAGGTAAAATCGCTATCGGCCGAATCTGGCGGGGTAAGGTTGCGCCGCACGATACCGTCGTCAGGATAAATGCTAAGGGAGAAGCCGACGCTTACGAAATTGCCGAGGTGTTTACCTATCTCGGCCTCGAGCGTCTGAAAGTGGAGGAAGCTCTGGCAGGGGACATCGTGGCGGTGACCGGTATCGAAAAGGTCGGAATCGGCGATACTGTCGCCAGCTCGGAACAGCCCGAAGCCCGGCCGCGCATTGAAATCGGCGAGCCCACCGTCGAAATGACCTTCGGCGTTAATACCTCGCCTTTTGCGGGCCGTGAGGGGCGTTTAGGTACCACGCGGCAGCTCCGGGAAAGGCTTTACCGGGAGCTGGAGACCAATCTCAGTCTCAGGGTACAGGATACCGGTAGCCCCGACACTTTCCTGGTAAAAGGCAGAGGCGAGTTGCACCTGGCTATCCTGATTGAGACCATGCGCCGGGAGGGGTACGAGCTTGAGGTCTCCAAGCCGGAGGCGATTACCAAAGAAGTTGACGGTAAGCTCATGGAACCCTTCGAGTCCCTGACGATAGACACTGGGGAAAAAAACATGGGGATATTAACCGAGATGTTGAGCAAGCGCCAGGCCAGGCTTACCGATATGCGTAATGACGGCAAAGGTAACATTCATCTTGAGTTTCAAATACCCACCAAGGGCTTGATTGGTTTCCGCGGGACGTTCCTTACCGCCACCCGGGGCGAAGGCGTCATGAACACCCTTTTTCTTGATTATCAGCCCTGGCAGGGGGAGGTATCACCGACCCGTAACGGCGTCCTGTTAGCCTCGGAGCAGGGTACCGCCGTGACCTATGGGATACGCAACGCCGAGGGACGCGGACTCATCATGGTCGAACCCGGCACTCAAGTTTATGAGGGCATGATTGTGGGTATGAACACCCGGGTGCAGGACATACCGGTTAACGTCTGCAAAGAGAAGAAGAAGACTAACGTTCATGCGTCAACCCAGGAAATTCAGGAAAGGCTGACACCGCCGGTGAGGTTGAGCCTGGAGCAGGCCATTGACTTTATCAACCGGGATGAGCTGGTTGAGGTGACGCCGCAGAATATCAGGCTGAGAAAGAAGGTGCTCACCTATTCCCAGCGTCTGAGAAATGCCCATGCGGCCGCGCGAAGTGCCAGGTAATAGTGCGGTACCTTTTGGGGGTAGTTGGCTGGTTCCCGCTGATATCACCGGCAATAACGGGCCGGCTTAGTGGATTACGGGGAAACGGCATCCGGCCTCCTGTCCCTAGCTTTTATTAAAGCGCACCACCACGATATCCCCCTCCTGGACCTCGTAGGTTTTCCCCTCGATGCGCTGCTTACCGGCTTTAATGACGGCTGCCTCACTACCAAGCTCAAGCAGGTCGCGGTAATTCATCACTTCCATCCTGATGAACCCCTTCTCCATATCGGTATGAATCTTGCCGGCGGCCGCCGGGGCTTTGTCCCCCCGGCGGCAAGTCCAGGCGCGGACCTCATCCGGGCCGACGGTGAAAAAGGTTACCAGTCCCAGCTTGCGGTAGGCGGCTCTCAGCAGTCGTGCCATAGACGACTCCTCCAGGCCCAGCGCCGCCAGGAACTCGCCGCGTTCTTCGGGTTTTAACTGGGAAATATCGGCTTCATCCCGGCCAAAGACGGTGATAACTTCGGAGCTTTCCGCCGCGGCAAGCGCTTCAAGCTCCTTGATGCGGGGGTTTTTGGCATCCTCCGGGGAAGCGACGTTGGCAATATACAATACCGGTTTGAGAGAGACCAGGTTACATTCGTACACGGCGGCCATCTCCCGGTCACTGAGTCCCTGGCGGCGGGCCGGTATTCCCTGTTCCAGCCCTTTATTTACTTTTTCACCGTCGGCCGCCTCGCGGACAGCGTCCTTTTCCCCGGCTTTTACTTTCTTGGCAAGACGGTCTATCTTGTTCTGCAGCGTCTTAGCGTCGGCCACCATCATTTCAACGTCAGTGGTTTCCACGTCACGCACCGGGTTGATAGTTTCGTCCGGCGAGGTAGCGCCGATTGGCGTAAAGCAGCCTACCACGTGCAGTAAGGCATCAACGTCCTTGATATGCTGGAGAAGCCTCGAACCGCGCCCGGTTTTTTCCACCGCGCCGGCTTTTAGCCCGGGAATATCCACTACCCTCATCGTCGCCGATACGATTTTGGCCGGGTGATATATATTGGCCAGCGCCCCAAGGCGCGGGTCGGGCACGCCAACGACGGCGGTGTGCATCTCGGAGCCATCGAAACTGGCCACTCCGGCGGCAGTCACCGCATTATAAATGGTCGTCTTACCACTGCCGGTAAGCCCCACCATGCCACAGGTTAAACTCATATCGTACCATCTCCAGGAAAGTTAAATTAAGGCTAGCCTAGCTTCAGTATGTCCAGGAACGCCTCTTTGGGCACGTCCACCCGGCCAATGGATTTCATTTTCTTCTTGCCCTCTTTCTGCTTTTCCAGCAGCTTGCGCTTGCGGGTGACATCGCCGCCGTAACACTTGGCAAGAACGTCTTTGCGCTTGGCGGAGATATCCTCTCTGGCCACAATCCGGCCGCCGACCGCTGCCTGAAGCGGCACCCGAAACAGCTGGCGGGGAATAACTTCCTTGAGCTTGGCGACAATCGCCCGGCCGACGTCGTGAGCCGTCTGGGGTGGAATGATGCGGCTGAAGGCATCAACCGGCACGTCATTCACCAGGACAACCAGCTTAATCAGTCTGGCTTCACGGAAGCCGATGAACTCGTAGTCCAGCGAAGCGTAGCCGCGGCTTCGGCTCTTCATCTGGTCGTAGAAGATGGTCAGCATACAGCGCAGGGGCATTTCGTACTCAAGGCGGACCCGCTGCCCCAGGTCGCCCGGTGATTGGGACTGCCCCAGGTATTCGGTGTGCTTGTACTTTCCCTCGGATTCCGTAAGAAGCTCCATCAGGGCACCGATGAAGCTTGCCGGCGTGATAATCGAGATTTTAACCCAGGGCTCTTCTATCTTTTCGATTTCCTCCGGCACCGGGAACTCATCGGGATTGGTAATGGTGAATTGCTGCCCGCTGGTCCTGGTGATGATGAACCGCACACCGGGTGCGGTGACCACCAGTGAGAGATTGAACTCCCTCTCCAGTCGCTCACGCACGATATCAAGGTGCAATAGGCCGAGAAAGCCGCACCGGAAACCGTGGCCTAAAACCGGGCTGGACTCCGGTTCGTAGGTAAGTGAGGCATCATTGAGGTTTAGCTTTTCAATCGCCTCCCGCAAATCCTTGTAGTCTTCTGCCTGGGTGGGGTAGATGCCGGCGAAGACCATCGGTTTGGGGGGCTGATACCCGATGAGCGGTTCGGTGGCACCGCCGTGTGTCAGGGTCACGGTGTCACCCACGCGGCACTCCTTTAAGCTTTTGAGTCCGGTGGCGATGTAGCCGACGTCCCCGGCGGATAGCTCCGGTACCGGGGATGGCCCGGGCGCAAAAAAACCAACCTCAAGCGCATCTATCTCGGTGTTCTGCCCCATCAGGCGCAGCCGGTCGCCTTTAGAAATACGGCCGTCCACGACGCGCAGGTAAGCGATGACACCCTTGTAGGCATCGTAGCGCGAGTCAAAGATGAGCGCCCGGAGCGGCTTTTCGACATCACCCCTGGGCGGGGGTATGCGCCGGACGATTTCTTCGAGTAGCAGCGGCACACCCTGTCCGGTCTTGGCGCTTATGAAGAGTATCTCCGGTGCCTTATAGCCGAGGACGCTGCAAATCTCTCCAAGGACACGCTCGGGTTCGCTTGCCGGCAGGTCAATCTTGTTGATAACCGGGATTACCTCAAGGTCATGTTCCATGGCGAGATAGGTGTTGGCCAGAGTTTGCGCCTGGATACCCTGTGAGGCATCAACCACCAGCACGGCGCCTTCGCAGGCGGCCAGCGTGCGCGAGACCTCGTAAGAGAAATCAACATGGCCCGGCGTATCCACGAGGTTAAGGCGATAGGTCTGGCCGTCACTGGCTTTATGGTGAAGGCGGATGGCCTTGGCCTTGATGGTAATACCCCGTTCCCGCTCTAAGTCCATGCTGTCCAGCACCTGCTGGCCGATTTCTTCGTGCCTTAAGGTGCCGGTCAGCTCAATCAGCCGGTCGGCCAGTGTCGATTTGCCGTGGTCAATATGGGCGATGATGCAGAAATTCCTGGTAAGCGCTTGTTCCATATAATTTATAACTTCAGTATAACTTTTAGTTGCCTCGCACCGTTAATATTATCATTATTTTGCTTGCTCCGGTCACCCCGGCAAAAAGCGCCAGAAGACCTCATTGCCGAGCAGCCGGCCACGACGCGTTAGTCTGATACGTTCTCCGGTCTGCTCCAGCAGGCCGGCCCCGGTCATTTCTTCGAATGGCTTTTGATACCGTGTCCTGATATCGATATCAAACTGTTGCGTCATAGTATTGATGTCAATCCCTTCACACCGCCGCAGGCCAAGTATGATGGTTTCGGCAAGCTCCAGTTCGGGGCTAATCGCCTCGTCCATTTCCGGTAGCGGCGGCGATTTCCCGGAAAAGTCGGTAAGGTACTTATCCAGGCTCCTGGTATTGGCGAGGCGGTGGCCGTCAAGATAGGAATGGGCGGCCACACCGGCGCCGAGGTACGGCTGGTTTAGCCAGTAAGCGAGATTGTGGCGGCATTCCCGGCCCGGTCTCGCCCAGTTTGATATCTCGTAATGACGGTAGCCGTGCTCGGCGAGCAAGTCCTCGGCCAGCTCATACTGGTCGGCGCTCATATCAGTCTCAATGGCGGGGAGACTTTTATTTTCGATTGCCTGGCGCAGCGGCGTTCCGGGTTCAAGGCTGAGAGCGTAGAGCGAGAGATGCTCCGGCGTCATTGCCAGCGCCTGGGAAAGCGTCATCTGCCAGTCGGGCAGGGACTGGCCGGGTAAACCGTAGATAAGGTCAATATTCAAATTATCGAACCCGGAGCCACGGGCGAGCTTTACGGCATCTATTGCCTCGGCGGCCGCATGAACTCGTCCCAGAAGCCCGAGTTCGCGGTCATTAAGGCTCTGCACGCCCAGACTCAGCCGGTTAACGCCCACCGGCCTGATGGATGCCAGGTACGCCTGGTTGATGGTCCCCGGATTAGCCTCGATGGTTATCTCGGCCGCTTCGTCTACGACGAAGAGAGACCTGATGGTGGATATAATGTCGCCCAAATATTCGGCGGGCAGCAGGCTCGGAGTGCCTCCACCAAAATATACGCTGCTAACGCGTTCTCCCCCGGCCCGCTGTTCGAGTTCCTTCTTAAGGGCACTAAGGTATCGGGGAATATCAGCCTCGCGGTGTTCGTATGACACGAAGGCGCAGTAGGGGCACTTACGGCGGCAGAAAGGCACGTGAATATAAAGCGCAATGGTGCGGGTCACCATATGATTGTACCAGATATGGCCGCATTCTCTCCAGGCTAGCTGGCTCTCCTTGATAACGACTTTGATAACGACTTTGCAGTTTTGACAAAACAAAGGCCCTGGAGTAGGATGAATCGTTAGAATGTCACCCTCGTTTAGGACTTTCAGCTCGCTAAAGTTCCCCACTTACCGTGTTTATCTCGGCATGTACTTGAGCCAGATGATGGCCATGGACATGCGGTCACTGGCCCAGTCCCTGCTCATCTATCGTCTGACCGGCTCGGTGGCTATCCTGGGTGTCATGGCGCTGGTCAACGCCGTGCCGGGCATTTTGTTGCCGCTTTTCGGCGGCGTCATCGCCGACCGCTTACCCAAGAAGAATGTCGTCGTCATGGGTCAGGTAGGCTCGATGTTGACTTCACTCATCATTGCGGTATCCCTGACTTTCGGCTTTTTAAGCGCCGAGCGTACCGGCTCATACTGGATACTGATGCTGGCGTCCTTTATCAACTACGCCAGCTCCGGCCTGTCCGGGCCCTCACGTCACGCCATCGTCGCCGAGCTGTTCGGTACCGACCAGGTAATGAATGCCATCTCCTTGAGAAGCACGGGGTATAACATCATCCATCTGGGAGCCCCGGCCCTGGCCGGTTTGCTCATTGACGTTTTGGACTTTGAAATTGTCTTTTACATCACCACCAGCCTCGGTATCCTGGCGCTGATTCTCTCGGTGTTATTACCCAATACCGGTAAAGGGGAAGAAAATGGCGGCAGCGTCTTCTCGCAGATGAAGGACGGCCTGAAGTACGTCCGCGGTGAGACCAGCATCCTCTTCGTCCTGGTCTTTACCATGCTGGCCGCCATACTCGCCACGCCTGTCTCCAGGCTGATGCCCGTCTTCGTCGATGACATCCTCAAGGTAGGCGCGAAGGGTATGGGCGTGTTGCTCAGTGCCACCGCCATCGGCGCCCTGGTAAGTTCCCTGGCCATGGCTTCCCTCCCTAATAAAAGGCGGGGAACTTTGCTGCTGGGCGCTTCGGTAGTCCTGGGTGTGGTGATAGCTTTCTTTGCCTTCTCCCGTAGCTGGCACTTATCGCTGGCCCTTATGGCTATGGTCGGCCTGGCGCGGACAGTCCGGACAACTATGTCCAACACCCTGCTCCAGTCTTACACCGCCCCCAATTACCGGGGAAGGGTGATGAGCCTCTATGCGATGGAGGACGGCGTAACCAGCCTGGGAGGTTTTGTCGCCGCCATGGTGGCCGGAGTGATTGGTGTCCAGTGGGTGGTCGGCAGTTTCGCCCTGGTCCTCATCCTGCTCTCGATTATGACGATAGTCTTAATACCACGGATACGAAAACTGGAATAGTTGTTGGGGTTGGCTACTCCGCCAGCCGGTAAACCCTTACGGCGGTGTCACAGAACAGGGCGGACTGTTCACCTTTCGAAAAGTCTTTTACGAGGCGTTTAAAGGCGTTCCACATTACCGCATAGGAATATGAGACCCGGTCAACCGGGAAATTGCTCTCGAACATGCACCGGCTGGTGCCCAACTTTTCAATACATTCCAGGTAGTAAGGCGCCATTGCCCGGGCAAGCTCGACCGACCCTGGCGGGCTGGGTCGCTCAGCCCAGCCAAAGCCAAACGAGCGCATGCCGAGACCTCCCAGCTTGATGACCACGTTGGGACAGCCCGCCAGCGCCGTAAGGCCGCGCCGCCACTCGCCAAGCACCTCGTCGCGTTTAGCGGACATCGGGCCGATGCCGAACGGCCCGCCGATGTGGTTCAAGATTATGGTCGTGGCCGGAAAAGCCTTTGCTAAGTCCGCCACTTCGGCGAGGGTGCCGGTCTGCCAGGCATCAAAACTAAGGCCGTACTTTTCAAGGCAGGCAAACCCTTCCCGCCACTTTGGGTTCCCCCGCGGCCGGTTAGTCCGAATCCCGCGGAACCGCCCCTTACCGGCGGCGATGTGCGCTTCGAGCACCGGGGCGACCGCTGCCCCCAGTGACAGGTCGGCAAAACTCACCATCCCGGCGGCAACCTCGGTCGTCCCCCCTCGCCCGTTCTGCAACGGGGCGGTGATTTGTTCTATGAACTCGGTCTCGCCGGTGGGCTGCATCTCCGGGGGGCCGTCCGGCCGGTACATCGTTTTGCACCCCACGAATACGGTCTTAACGATGCGGTGGCCCCCGCCGGTATCCTTTAAGAACTCCTCGACCAGGTAACGGTCGTTGGGGCGGTCCCACAGGTGGTGGTGGGCATCACAGATGGGTTGGTCGGGATTTATTGGCGTCTCTTCTTGGTTCAACATCTTTCCGGCTACCTGTTAAGCGCCGCCTCCGTAATCCCGGCAAACTCTCCCAGCCCCAGATCAACCAGCTTCTCTCTGGTGGGTATGCCCCGGTCAATGTCCCAGCCCCGCTGTTCGTAGTAATCATCCATTATCTTGTGGATGTCGTTCCGTGACAGTCGCCGGTTGAAGTAGTCGTGTAAATAACCCTTGCCTTGCGCGAACCGGTGGCTTGACTCCTCGCGGATTACCGAGCGTTCGGCGTTCTGCAGCCAGACTGACGGGATGGCGTCGTCTTCTCTGGCAAACCCCTCCCTGACGTTCAAAACTTTTTCTAAATTGCAGACCTTTTCGCCTTTCTTTTTCAGCTCCGCCGGGCCAAGCTCAATGCCGGTGGCAACCGAGTATAACTCGGCGAGGCGCGGTAAGTCCCGCATGGGGTCACCCAGGCCGTGGCAGGCGTCACAAACGCCGAGCACGTCACAGGCCATGCGGCCGTCTTCGCTGACTTTTTCCAGCCGGCCGGCGTTAAAGCCGTCCCCGGTAAATATGCTGCCAAGCTCTTCTTCAGTCGCTCCCAGCCTCACCAGGTCGCGCTTAAGGTCATTCAAGGAACGGCGGCTTTCGGGGAAGCAGGTGTCCCGGTGAATATCCTTGCCGGGCGCCCAGAAAGTCGGCCCGTGACGGTGCTTGACCGGCCCGGTTACCAGCGGGGCAAGGGCGAAAGTTGGGGTAAATCCCCAGTTCCGGGCATCGGTCATCACCGTAACTCCCTTAACTACCGGCCAGCCATATTCAAAGTCGGCGGAAACGTCCGCGCCGAGCCTTTCGGTAAGCGGGTACCATCCCTCGGCGGCAACCTCGCCGATATCTTCGCGGTTTACGATTTTGCTGAGCAGCTTTGAGTAAGCTTCAAAGTCCCCGAATTTTAACTCCAGGCCGCCGGTATCTTTTTCGGTTATAACGCCGCGCTCGTAAAGCCTGGTGAGGAAGTGGAGCATCACCTGCATGGTCTGCTTGTCCAGCCCGTAGTCGTTCACCATGTTCATCAGCCTTACGGTGTCGCCGTAGTGCTTTAGCCCGAGCGTTCTGCCGAAAAACCTGGTGAGCCGGTAGTATGATACCCTCAGCCTTTCGCCGGCAAACCGGCCGTCATTTACATAATACTCTGACTTGCAGCCTTCCAGGCAGGCCATGCAGGCCCGCCGGATGCCCTTGCCGCTGGGCGGTAAGTCCTGGTTAAGTTCATCTTCGCCGGACTTGGGCGCCCAGGACGCGTCTTCAATATGGAAGCGGGGGTCGGCCATTATCTGGTGCCATATCCGGTCGGCCACCGCCATGAATCTGGCCGGGTCGGCCACCTTTGTCCCCCTGGTGCCGAGGGTGACCACTGCCTTCAGGTTCTTGGAACCAAGCACCGCGGCAATCCCGTTCCTGCCCAGTGTCCCGTGCAAATCGACCACGCCGTGGGCGTGTCTCACCAGGTTTTCACCGGCTTTGCCTATCGCCCACACCCCGGCGGGGCCGGTAGCGCCCTGGTGTCTTGCGGCAAGCTCTTCGCTGGTCTCGAAGATGCCTTTTTTGCCCCAGAGGTCGCCAGCGTCGCAAATCTCAACGTCGTCATCAATAATCTTTAAGTAAGAGGGTCTATTAGCCCGGCCGGTTATCACCACGTGGTCATAGCCAGCGTTTTTCAGCATGGTGCCGAACCGCTTGTTCCCGCCGGCGCTGAACGAAACAAAATGCTTCTTCTCACGCTTGCTGGCGATGGCCGGGACTTTGGCGGTGGCGAAGACCTTGCCGTTAAACGGGGCGAGCGTGCCGGTTAGAGGCCCGGTGCCGACTATCACCGGGGCATCGGGGGAATAGGGGTCCAGGCCGGGTCGCAGCCGGTCGTAAATGAGCCGGTACTGCATCCCCGCGCCACCCAGGTAACCAGTGATGAGTTCGGTGCTGAGCGGCTCCTTCTCGATTTTCCCGCTGCCCAAATCTATGTGGAGAATCTGGCCGGCATACCCGTAATATTCCACGTTTCTTTTAATTCTCCTTGATACGCACGATGGCATCATACACGCAGTACCGGGCGCAGAGCGAGCAACCCTTGACGCATTCATCGGTAAAGCTTATCTTGCCGGGGGCGATGATGAGCCTGGCCTTCTCGGGGTTGAAAGCTCCGGTACAGGCAAGCGAACACCGCAACTGGCAGCTGTAACAAGTGGTGCATTTTTCGGGACTTACTTTCAGGTTTTTCTTTTTTATCGCCACAATACAATCTCCAGAAGATATCCGTGATACTGGAACAGCTTGACCGTTTGTCCCCACTTAGCGTATTTCTTCTTACCCCCCTATTTCACCCGCAGCGACTCGTCAATCCAGACGTCTTCCAGCCGGTTGATGTTCGAATAAGAGATGTAGTTCCACCGGAGGTTCTTCACGTGGGGATAATAGGACATGTAGTTCGGCGGAAAGCATCCCGTGGGCAGGGCCGGCAGGTCGGTGAGCAGTGTGCGCTCAATCTCCCAGATAGCCTCCCGTCTCTTTTGCGGGTCGAGGATACGGTCAAGCTCAGCCAGCATTTTGTCCAGTTCGGGATTGGAATAATTTGCGTAGTTAGCGTAGCCGCTGGTCCCGAAGTAGGTGGCAAGGTAAGCCGGGTCAAGGACGTCTAACAGCAAGGTGTAAGTGTCGTATTTGTCCTCGTCGAGGCGCTTGTACATCTCAACATCCGATAGTCCGGCGCTCAAGCTCACATCAATCTTCAGGTGAACTCGCAGGGCTTCGGCAAAGACGATGGTGGCGCCGGCATTGCTGATGGTAGTCGAGGTGGTGAGCAGGTTCAGCTTGAAGCCGTTGGGATAGCCGGCCTCCGCCATCAACTTCTGGGCTTCGGTAATTCTTTCCGGCATAGGCTTGTCCCAGCCCATCAGTTTGGCAACCTCTTCTTTGGGCAGCCCGAAGGCCGGGTGCAGGATGCCGGCCCCGGGCAGGCCGAACATCACGTCGCCGCCGTAGCCGATGATGAGGTCTTCAGGTACCAGCATCAGGCCCATGGCGCGCCGTATGCGGATATCGTCAAGGGGCTTATGATTCAAGTTGAGGATGATTGAAACCCCGTTGTACCTCTCCCTTTTTTGCCAGAGCAGCTCCGGTGCCCCCTTTTTCAAAAATTCGTAGGTGCTGGTGGTGGCGGCCCCGGTCATAACGTCCGGGAGGTCAAGCCGCCGGCCAACCGTCATCTCGGTGGCACGGGCTAGTGCTAGTTGGTAATAGACCATACCATCCATGTAGGGCAGCTGGTTGCCATATTTGTCCTTTTTCCAGTAGTCCGGGTTTCGTTTATACTTGAGATGCACCTTCGGCAGATATTCCGTGAGGATAAAAGGCCCGGTGCCGACCATGAACGCCGCTGACTGGGGGTCGGCACCCGCCAGGTGCAGGGACTGGATTTGGGATTCACCCTGGGCCAGCGCCAGCATAAAGCCGGCGGACGGGTACTTGAGATGGATTTTTACCGTGTACTCGTCAATCTTCTCGGTGCTCTGGTAGGCCGGGAACCAGCCCGAGATGGCGCTGTAGTTGGGGTCGGTTATTTTGTCCAGGCTGTATATGACGTCATCGGCGGTGAAGGGTACGCCGTCGTGCCACTTCACCGACTGGCGCAGCTTGAAGGTGATTTCAGTTCCAGCGGGGCTTGTTTCCCAGCTCTCGGCCAGGTCGCCGATGATGGTCTCGGGGATGGTCTCCTTGTAGTTAATATCGAACATCACCAGCTGGTTGAAGACCGGCAGGGTAGCCGTCGGCCCGTAGGATACCCTCTGGTGGGCGTCGAAAGTCCTCGGTATCCAGAAACCCCGGTGGAGCGTGCTGCCGTAGACGGGCATGGAAGTTTCCACCGGGTTGGCGGTGAGATAGGCCATTGATGGGGTTTCCCGAGTCGGGGTTGGTTCAGGCGTCGTGGTCGGCGCCGGTGCCGCCGGGCCGCAGGCCAAAAGCAATGCCAAACCCATCACCACCGTCACGAAAATCGCTGGTATTTTCATGATTTGTCTCCTTAGAAAAACCATCGCTTACCTGTTATTGAAACCCACTTTACAATAGAAAATACCGTAAAAGCAAATACCGTTGTTAATATGGGGGGCAATTGACAGCCGTATGGTGCCGGGGTATTATCATAGCCAAAGTCCGGTTGTGGATGATAATCGCTTGTCTACGAGCCGGAATGGGAAATCCCGGTGAAAAGTCTGGCATGGGAAGTAAATGGGTTTTTCTCTAAAGCATCCTCGGTAGCCTGCCAGGCTACTGGAGTTCAGCATTTTAAGTAAGGAGGCTTACAACGTGAGGACCTGGACAAGAGCCCTGGTCAGCATTGCCTTAATCCTGGCTCTCCTGCTGGTGGTGGGCTGCGGGCCAGCCGGCCCGCCAGGACCGGCCGGGCCTAAAGGGGAAACAGGTCTGGTAGGCTCGTCGGGACCGCCGGGGCCGCGTGGGCCGGCTGGCCCGCAGGGACCGGAGGGGCTAGTTGGAACCCAGGGACTTCCGGGCATCAGCGCCGCCAGCACCGCGGATAATGCCAGCGCCGCCACCGGAGACCCCTACGATAACCCGGACTGGCCGGTCTACTGGGTCTCGATAGACCCGCCGGTGGGCGGCAAAAATGTTCCGGTAACGGTCACGCTCAAGGTGCCTCCCGGGTCGCTGTGTGACCTTACCTACATCACGCCCTTGCTCAACCGGAGCTTAGCCAAACCCCCTGACGTGACTGCTGACGCCGATGGTAATGCCGTGCTAAAGTGGTCGATGAGTCCAAATACTACCCCGGAACCTGGCGGGAAGCTGGAGCTCATCAATACCAAGACCGATGGCACCCAAATTACCGTGTTTCATCCCTATAATGCGGGGTAGTTACTTAAGAGTTAGAATTAATTGATACTCCGGGGCTTGCTCCGGCTCATTGGCGAGCGGAATGAGTTTTACAAGAGGAGCGATACCCGGGTATCCGGTATCTTCTGGGAAAGTTTCCAATCGAGAGAGGAAACATTGACTATGCCTACCCTGCTGCTGGATAGGAACGCCGTGAAGCATCTGATAAGCATGCCGGATGTAATCAGCCTGGTTGAAGAGGCTTTCCGGTTGTGGGCTGAGGGTAAAGCCGCGATGCCGCCCAAGGCCTATTTGCCGGTGGCACGCGGCGATTTTCGGGCGATGCCCGCGGCCCTGCCGGGGTGTGCCGGCATAAAGTGGGTAAGTGTTCACCCTGGGAATCCATCACGGAACTTGCCTTCGGTTATGGCGGTTATCATCTATAACGACCCCGAAACCGGCTACCCGATGGCGGTAATGGAAGCGACTATCATTACGGCCTACCGCACCGGCGCCGCCTCGGCAATCGCTTCCAAGTATCTCGCCCGGCAGGATTCACACACCCTTGGTATCATCGGCGCCGGCAGTCAGGCTTATACCCAGATACTCGCCCATGCCGGGTTGTTTAAGCTAAGAGCGATAAATGTCTTTGATATTTCTAAAAGTGCCGTGGATAAACTCATTGAGGCTTTCCCCGGGTTATCTCTCCGGCACTGCGCGATACAGGAAGCCGCCGCTTCCGATATCGTGTGCACCCTGACCCCTTCCCGCAGTCCCATCGTCAAAAAAGAGTGGATTGCCCCGGGAACCCACATCAATGCGGTGGGCGCTGATGCCGCCGGCAAGGAGGAGCTAGACCCCTCGATACTGAAGACGGCCACGGTCGTGGTTGATGATTTGCGGCAGGCAAGTACCGGCGGGGAGATTAACGTGCCGGTTAAGCAGGGCATCTATACCCTGGGTGAAGTCTACGGCACACTCCCCGAAATAGTGGTCGGTCGGAAGAAGGGCAGGGTGGATAACCGTCAGGTTACGGTCTTTGATTCCACCGGAGTTGCTATCGAGGACATCGCGGTTGCCCGGTCCATCTTTGATAAAGCGCAACGAAAGGGTGGTTACCCGTCCATTGAGCTGGTATAGGCGCATTATAACCGCATCGCTTGCGTTATAATTCCCACATTCAATGTTGAAGTGCAACAGATGAAGCAGCGGCTTCAATCGGCGTTCTAAATCCCAGTCACTTTCTTGGCCGACTATTCAAACGTCTTTCCACGAGAGCCACCTGGTCGTCAGTTATCTTAGCAAAATCAGTACCTTTTGGGAAATACCATCTAACGAGGCCATTGGCATTCTCGTTTGTGCCTCTTTCCCACGAGGCATACGGATGTGCAAAGTAGCACTTGATCCCTATACCTTCGGTGATTACCTCATGCTTGGTGTTCTCTGTTCCGTTATCAAGGGTCAATGTTCTGCGGAACTTATGCGGCAATGCCCCTAACCGGTTAATTACAGCATCCAGGGTCTCTTTGGCCCCCTTGCGTTTCATCCGTGTAATCAGAATCAGCCTGCTCTTACGTTCTGTTAAGCTATTGAGTGTAAAGGTGCTTTTACGTGAGATTATGCTGTCCCCTTCCCAATGCCCATAGGTTCTGCGGCCTTCTACTGACTGGGGCCGATCCTCAATAGACACACGATTCGGTATCTTTGTCTTATTCTGCTTTCGGCCAACTGCACGCTGTTTGCGCTTCTTGTGGCTGCGCCGTAGACAAGCTATCAGGTCTTCCCGGTGTTCAGACTTTGCATCATAGATGTACTGATAAATCGCTTCAGCGCTAATGCTCAGCCCCGGGTGCTCTAAAGGCAACCGACCCGATATCTGTTCAGGCGCCCACCCTGCAAAAAGCTTCTCATGTACATACCCCCTGATAGTCTCGCCTCTAAGTCGCTCCCGG
>JAZDKE010000006.1:0-11490 GCA_043803245.1 Chloroflexota bacterium | reverse complement strand
ACCTCGTCTTTGAAGAGGTTGCGCAGCGGCTCGATTAGTTTCAGGGTCATATTCTCGGGGAGGCCTCCCACGTTGTGGTGCGTTTTTATCTTGGCCGAGGCTTTGCTGCCGGAAGCCGCGCTCTCGATGACGTCCGGGTAGAGGGTTCCCTGGGCCAGGAAATCGACTTTGCCCAGCTTGCCGGCCTCTTCCTCGAAGACGGCGATAAACTCCTGCCCGATAATCTTGCGCTTTTTCTCCGGGTCGGTCACTCCCTTGAGCCGGTTTAAGAACCTTTCACTGGCATTGACCAGGATGATGTTCATGCCCAGGTTGAGGCGGAAAACGTTGAAGGTGCGCTCCACTTCCTCGCGGCGCATCAGCCCGTGATTGACAAAGATACAGGTGAGATGGTCGCCGATGGCGCGGTGGATGAGTCTGGCGACCACCGCGGAATCGACGCCGCCGGAAAGGGCGGTGATGACCTTGCCGCTGCCGACCTGTTGCTTGATGTGGTCGATGCTTTCTTCGATGAAGTTGCCCACCGTCCAGTTGACCTTGCAGCCGCAGACACGGTAGACGAAGTTTCTCAGTATGGCCTTGCCCTCGGGGGTGTGGGCGACTTCCGGGTGGAACTGGAGGCCGAAGATGCCGCGGCCGTTGCCCATCACGGCTACCGGTGAGTTCTCGGTGTAGGCCAGGGCGGTAAAACCGGGCGGTATTTCCTCGATAAAGTCGCCGTGGCTCATCCAGGCGGTGGTGACCGCCGGAATGTCGGCGAACAGCGGCGAGTCCAGGTGGCTTAAGTGCAGGATGGCATGCCCGTACTCTTGTTTCAATCCCTGTGATACTTTGCCGCCCAGCTGCCGGGTGATGAGCTGCATGCCGTAGCAGATACCCAGCACCGGCAGGTGACTTTCGTAGATGTAGGCCGGGGCCAGTGGCGCACCGGGGGCGTTAACGCTGGCCGGGCCGCCGGAAAGGATAAAGCCTTTGGGCTTTAAGGGGGCGATTTTTTCCCATGGGGTATCGTAGGACACCAGTTCGCAGTAAACCTGGCATTCCCGTATTCGCCGGGCGATGAGCATGGCGTACTGCGAGCCGAAATCAACGACGATAATCGCTTCCCGCTCCGCTGCGGCGGATGGCTCCAGCTTGGTGCTGACCGCCGGTTGCCCGCCGATTCCCTTGGCGATTTCCAGGTAAGTGGAGACTTCGATGTCATCCGAGGTGGCGATGCGGTGGCTTTTAGCCTGGTCTTTGTTAGGGCTGGACTCTTTCATAATTCCGTAAATCTAAAACCTGACCTTGAAATTTTGGGGGCGTGTTTGAGTTTCATTATAACCCGACCGGCGTCCGGCTGGCAACACAACCCGCCCCTTCTTCGGCTGGTATCATTCTCTGTGCTATACTGGCTAAATAGAGAAGGTTTTAGGTTGGAGTTTTCCGGAGTTTTATGGATAAGTTATCACCACGGGTCAAGCGACAGGTGGCCGAGGGCGTAAGTTTCCTTAAATCGGGCGGCGTGGTCGCTTTCCCCACCGATACCGTCTACGGCCTGGGCTGTGATTACCGCAGCCGCGAGGCGGTGGCCCGTCTTTACGAGCTTAAGGGCCGCCCGACTCGCATGGCGCTGCCGCTGCTGCTTTGGGGTATCGGGCAGATTGATGAGGTGGCGTTATCGGTGCCGGAGGTCGCCCGGCGGCTGGCGGCAGAGTTTTTGCCGGGGGCGCTTACTCTGGTCTTAAAGAAGCGGCCTTCGGTGCCTGATTTCATCACTGCCGGGGGCGATACCGTCGCCGTGCGGGTTCCCGCTCACCCGGTGCCGGTGGCGCTGGCGCGTGGTCTGGGTGTGCCCATCGTGGGCACCAGCGCCAATTTGAGCGGCCGGCCGAGCGCGCTTACCGCTGAGGAAGTGTGCGCCGAGCTCGGTAGCCGGGTTGATATGGTCATTGACGGCGGTAGCGTCCCGGGCGGCAAAGAATCAACCATCGTTGATGTTAGCGGCCAGACGCCGGTCATTTTACGGGAGGGCGCTATCACCCGGGCGGAATTAGAGCGGGTGTGTCCCCAGCTTGCCTGAGATTTCAAAAGTGGCCGATAGACTACCAGCCGGGCAACTTTCGGTTTTATGCCCCTTTGACCGTTCGGGGTTTTTCTTTGCCTCTCAGGGCGGTACGGAGGGCGGTTTCCTGTTCGGGCGGGGTGACGGCGATAACCTGGTCTTCGGCTTCGATGATGGTGTGGGGAGTGGGCAGGTGGGGCTTGTGCTTCTCGCCGATTATCAGGGCCAGGGTGGTGCCCTCCGGTAATGGGATGTCCTGGATGGCTTTGCCCACCGTGGGCGAGGTTGCCGGAATCCTGACCTCGACGATTTCCAGCCCCTGCTCTTTCAGTGTCAGCAGGTGAGTCAGGGGGTGGGTGGGCACTTTCTGTTCGATGTGTTCCAGTATTTCCATGGTGCTGTTTATGGGGACGTCGATGCCCAGTTTCTTGAAAATGGTTTCGTTGGCCGGGTCGTTGACGCGGGCAACGGTCACCGGTACATTGAACCGGTGCTTGGCGACCTGGCAGGCGACCAGGTTGTCCTCGTCGTCCCCGGTTACCGCGATGAACATGTCGGCCCGTCCCGCGCCCACCTCCGAAAGGGTGGTCAGCTCGCAGCCGTCACCCCGGATGGCAACGCTGCCGAATTCGCCGGCGATGAAGTCGGTCCGGGGCTGGTCTTTTTCCATCACCACCACTTCGTGCCCTTCCTCGAGCAGTGCCTTGGTGAGAAAAAAGCCCACTTTACCGCCGCCGATTACGATGATGTACATTTCAGCCCTGGTCCGTTCCCGTTATTCTTTCCTTGAGCATTTCGGCGAAAATGGTGGTCGGACTGATGGTCTCGATACCCAGCTCGCCGAACAGTTCTTTGCGCCTGGGGTCATAGATGCGGCAGATAACCCGGGGGACATTGAAGATGTGTTTGGCAATCTGGGCGGCCATGATGTTGCGGTTGTCCCCCTGGGTCAGCGTCAGGAAGAAGTCGGCTTCGCTGACGCCGGCCTTTTTCAGTTTCTCCTGGTCAGTCCCGCTGCCTACCAGGAGGGTGCCGCCGAAGTCCGCAGGCAGCCTTCGGAAACTGTATTCATCAATATCAAGCACCGTTACCTTCTGGCCGGCTTTATCGAGCAGTTCGGCCAGCTTGGCGCCGACGCGGCCGCAACCCATAATCAGGACTTTCATCATTCAGCCTTTTCCGGGGGTCGGTGATAGAGGATAACGGGACAGGGCGCGTTCTTAAGGAGATAGGGGATGACCTCGCCCAGGGTGAATTGGCCAAAGCGTCGCTTGTAAGTGGTACCGAGCACTATCAGGTCAACGTCGCGCTCGGCAGCTTCATCAATGATGGCCGGGCCCACGTCGCGGGACTGTATCAGGTCGGTGGTGATTTCGCAGTCCTCTTTTTCCCCGAATTCCTCCACGTCGTCCAGGACTGATTCTGCCTTTTTGACTTCAGCCTCAATTTCGGCGTCCAGCGGCAAAAACCGCTTTACCCCGATGACGTAGACCGCCCAGATTTTCCCCTTGCTTTTCTTGGCAAAACTGCAGGCCAGTTTAATCGTTTCGTTATCAACCGGTGACCCTTTAACCGGCACCAGTATTTTATTAAATTCCATGTTTTTGTCCACAGAAATTATAATACGCCGGCCCGAAACACGCAACACTTGCCTTCTTGCGGGCCAGTACCATTTACGGCGAGCCTGATTTCCGCCGGCGGCGGATGAAATAGCGGAAGAAACCGAAGATGAGCAGGCCGGCGGCCATCCAGCCGAAGCCTACCCAGCGGCTGAAGGGTTGGGTGATGATGACTACTAGCCATATCGCAAATGTGGCAAGGAGACCGAACAGGGCGGTAATTGGGAGTTTTTTTCCTCTAACCGTTACGTTAGGGCGGAGCCTGAAAGGTCGCGGTAAATTCGGTTTCCTTACCCGGAGGCCAAGAATAGCCGCGTGGGCCAGTGTAAAACAGAGTAAGGAGCCAAAGACATACAATGCCCCCAGGTCACTGAAGAAACGAGGGGAAACGAAGCCTGGAATTAGCATCAGCACCGATATGATGGAAAACAAAGTGATGCCGACATAGGGGGTTCTGAAACGTTGATGTATTTTACCCAAAGACACGGGAAGCTGGCGGTGTGAAGCCATGTTGAAACTGAGCCGTGAGATGCCCAAAAGACCGGCATTGGTCGCGGTAAGAAGGATAGTGGCCGCTAGTACTGCGACTAATGGCGCTAAAAAGGACCTTAGTGTTGCCGAGGGAAGATTCGCTGCGATACCGGCGACCGGGTCCCTGGCCCAGCCGTTCACCGGGTCGCCCAGCAACTGGGGAGTCATGGCGGATAAGGCTACGATTGAAATACCGGCAAACAGGACCAGAACGGCTAATATCATCATAATGTACGCCTGCGGAATTCTCTTCTCCGGTTGACGGGTTTCTTCGCCTTGCTGTGATACTGATTCAACACCGGTGAAACACAAAGCGGCCAGGGCAATACCAAATATAAGTCCCTCGGTTGATGGCCAATTGCCCTGGCCAAACATATTCTGAAACAGAATCTCCGGGTGTGGCCTCAGTATCAGTATCGCACCCAGGGCAACCAGGGTGAGCTGGGTGGCGATATCCACCGTGATGAAAACGATATTCATCCTTGATGACTCTCTGATGCCAAATATGTTTATGACCATAAGAAAAAGGATAATTCCCATAGATAGCAGAGTAGCGACTAGCGGCTCGTTCAACACCGGCCAGAAATAGGCGAGATACGGGGGAATGGTGTAAGCCGAGATTGCCATCGTGATGATGTAACTCAGCATGAGCGCCCACCCGGCTAGAAAGCCGACAAGGTCATTAAACCCGTGGCGGGCATAGCTGGCTGAGCCGCCTCCTTCGGGAAGCATCGCTGCGCCCTCGGCATAAGTAAGGGCATTGAAAACATAGACGATGCCGGCAACTGCCAGCACAACCGGGGTAGCGCCCAGGGCCACCACCGCGACGACGCCTAAACCGTAATAGATGGATGAGCCGACATCGCCATAGCCGATGCTGAAAAGAGCGGGAACCCCGAGCACTCGACGGAGACGGGGTCGATTAATTCGGCGGGGGCGGTGAATTCTATCGCCAGGCTTGGGTCGCCAGATATCCTGCATAACTTACCCAGAGGATTTTAATCCGCGGTCTTACTTTTGTCAATTTTAGCTGGTTGATATTTCGCACGTTAGCCTGATAACGACGGTAAAAATGGACCGATGGGTAACAAACCGGGGCTAACGAGCCGGCAAGGGTTCTCCGGTGGCTGGCAGGTTCAGTTCTTTAGGTCAGAGGGTTACATGTCGCGGCCTGGTCCGGCACTTTTCGGCAGTGATGATGGCTTTAATGTCAGCCACCGCCCGGTCAATCTTATCCTGATAATTGAAGACCAGGTAGTCGAACTGGTGAAGCTGCGCCATTTCCTGCACCGCGGTCTTAAGCCGCAAATCAAGGTCGATGTTCGATTCCGTCTGGCGCTGCTTCAAGCGGCTGGTGATTTCTTCGGTGGTGGGTGGTGCGAGGAAGAGGAGGACCGCTTCCGGGGCGATTTTTCTGATGGTGGCCGCGCCCTGGATGTCAACCTTGATGATAACGTCCTGCCCGTTCTCCAGGGCGGCTTTCACCGGTTTTCTGGGGACGCCGTAAAAGTTGCCGTAAACGCTGGCGTATTCCAGGAATTCCCGTTCCGAGACCATGGTTTCAAATTCCGCCTGGGTGACGAAGTGGTAGTCCCGGCCATTTACCTCGTTACTACGCTTGGGGCGCGTGGTCGCGGTGGTGACGTAGGTGAGCGGATATTCCGAGTTTTTGAGCCGGTTCAAGACAGCATCCTTGCCCGCGCCGGAAGGCCCGGAAAGCACGATGAGCAGGGGGCACGGTTCGGGGAGGGGTGGGTTCTGGTTGGTCATGTCCCCACTTTTTCGTCAAGGAGGTCGCTCTGGGGGAGAGGCTCTCCCTTGGCTCCGTAGCCGTCGCTGCGGCTGGTCCGTAACCGTCCGACGATGGTCTCGGGGGCCAGCGCCGAGAGGATGATGTGGCCGCTATCGGCGAAGGCCACCGCCTTGGTCCGGCGGCCATTGGTCAGGTCAATCAACATCCCTTTATTTCGGCTTTCCTGGATGATACGCCTGGTTGGTGCCGAATTTGGTAAAGCCACGGCGATTACCCGGTTCATCGCCAGGATGTTGCTGAATCCGATGTGAACCAGTTCCACGGGCATTTGTGTTGCTCCTCGGGGTGATTAGTTTTTCCGACCCGGTGTGGGAGAGATATAGACCTTGCCACTTACCGGAGTCTGGTTATTTAATTTCCTTTTCAGACCAGTCCCAAAGCCATGTTTTGGGGAACATGCTCCATATTATACCCCCTGACCTGGTGATGCAATGAAACAAATGTTAAAACAATGGCCAACCTTGTCGAAAAATGATTTTCGTGGTAAACTATTCTTCGGCGTTTGTTAAAGCTCAATATGATTCATTTCGAGACAGGAAAATGGCTCTGGCAGTCATAATTTCTAAAAAACCAGTCAGTCCTCAGTCGGTGAAAACGGGGGGTAAATCTTGTTTCCCCCGGGTGTTTTAATGGCGTAAGACGGGATAAAGAGCGGAGGGATTTGCCAGTGTACCAAATTTTGCTTAAAGAAGACCTGGTCCCCAAAGTACACCTCTACAAAATTTATGCCCCGGACGTGGCCCGAAAAGCCAGAGCGGGGCAGTTTATTATTATCCGGATTGATGAGAAGGGGGAGCGTATCCCGCTGACCATCGCTGATTGGGATGCGGCTGAGGGGAGCGTCACCGTGGTGGTGATGGAGGTGGGTGTCACTACCAGCCGCCTGGCCCGGCTCAAGACGGGAGATTACATTACCGATTTTGTCGGGCCGCTGGGACTGCCCACCCATATTGAGTCTTTGGGTCACGTCGTCTGCGTGGCCGGCGGCTTCGCGGTGGCCACCATTTACCCCATTGCCCGCGCGATGCGCGCCCAGGGCAACCGGGTTACCGCCATTTTAGGGGCGCGTAATAAAGACCTGCTCTTCTGGGAAGATAGGCTGAAGTCCGTCAGCGATGAGCTGATTGTGACCACCGATGACGGTTCCTACGGCCACAAGGGGCTGGTCACCGAGCCGCTCAAGGAGCTGTGCCAGGGTAACCGGAAGATAGCGCGGGTGATTGCCATTGGCCCCTCGGTGATGATGAAGTTCTGCTCGGCGACCACCCAGCCCTTCGGTATCAAGACCATCGTCAGCTTGAATCCGATTATGGTGGATGGCACCGGCATGTGCGGCTGCTGTCGCGTTTCGGTGGGCGGCGTTACCCGTTTCGTCTGCGTTGACGGTCCTGATTTTGACGGACACCAGGTGGACTGGGACCTGCTCCTGGCGCGCCAGCGTTCCTATCTTGATGAGGAGAAGCGCGCTCTCGAAGAGTGGCGTTGCCGCTGCGCCCACTAGGGCAGGTTTGAGACTGGAGGCAGTGCTGAAATGGCCAAGGCTAATTTAAACCGGGTTGAGATGCCGAGGCAGGACCCCAAAGCCAGGGGCCGCAACTTCAACGAAGTGGCGCTGGGCTACAGCCGGGAGCAGGCGCTGGAGGAAGCCAGCCGTTGCCTGGCCTGTGCCAAGCAGCCCTGTGTTGCCGGCTGTCCCGTGAGCGTCGATATCCCCGTTTTCATCAAGGCCCTCGAGGAAAGCGACATGCCCGAGGCGGTGCGGGCGCTGAAGGGTAAGAACGCCCTGCCCGGTATCTGCGGGCGCGTCTGCCCCCAGGAAAGCCAGTGCGAGTTAAAATGCGTCCTGGGAAAGAAGGGCGCGCCGGTGGCCATTGGCCGCCTGGAGCGTTTCGTGGCGGACTGGGAGAGGGCCAATGAGTCATCTTCTGCGCCCGTTAAATCCCCGGATAAGCCTAAAGCCAGTGGTAAGAAGGTGGCCGTGGTCGGTTCCGGTCCGGCCGGCCTCACCGCGGCGGCTGACCTGGCTCAAATGGGGCACGATGTCACCATGTTCGAGGCGTTGCACGTCGCCGGCGGGGTCCTGATGTACGGCATTCCCGAGTTCCGCCTGCCCAAGGCAATCGTGCAGGGTGAGGTGGACTACGTCAGCTCCCTGGGGGTGAAAATCGAGCTGAATGCCATCATCGGGCGCATGTTCACGGTTGATGAGCTGCTTGCGGACGGTTTCAGTGCCGTTTTCCTGGGTACCGGGGCCGGCCTGCCGATGTTCATGAATATCGCCGGTGAGAACCTGAACGGCATCTACTCGGCCAATGAGTTCTTGACGCGGGTAAATTTAATGAAAGCCTATCGTTTCCCGGAATACGATACGCCGGTCAAGGTCGGGCAGCGGGTGGCGGTCATCGGCGGCGGCAACGTGGCCATGGACTCGGCACGCTGCGCACTACGGCTTGGTGCCGCGAAGGTCTATATCATCTACCGCCGTTCCGAAGAGGAGATGCCCGCCCGCCGCGAGGAACTTGAGAACGCCAAAGAAGAAGGTATCGATTTCCGGCTGCTGACAAACCCCAAGCGGTTTATCGGTGACAACCAGAACCGCGTGGTGGCGGTGGAGTGCTACGAGATGACGCTGGGTGAGCCCGATGAAAGCGGCCGCCGCCGCCCAATCGTAAAAGATGGCAGCGAGTTCACCCTCGATGTGGACGTGGTCATCGTGGCCCTGGGGACGACCCCCAACCCCCTCATCGCCCAGACCACTGATGGCTTAAAGACCACCAGCCACGGGACGGTGGTGGTCACCGACGAAGAGACCGGTAAGACCGTTAAACCGGGCGTCTGGGCGGGCGGCGACGTGGTTACCGGCGCCGCAACCGTCATCAGCGCCATGGGGGCGGGCAAGAGAGCCGCCGCGGATATTGATAAGTTTCTGAAGGGATAAAACCTATCATAGCGACTAGACTTGTCATCTAGTGCATACCTAGTGTAGTATCTTACAAATGCCTTTACATCATCTGTCATTCCGGACTTGATCCGGAATCCACGCTTTCTACCTGGATTCCAGCGTAAGCGGGAATTACATCAACAATCGTATGTCAAGCTATTTACGAAACAGTACTCTAGTCTACATTCGTTTGATTCGTCAATCCGATTAACACTACTGGTGGTGACTTCGTTTTGTCTAGTTTGAGCACAAATGTTTCTGGATAATCCTTGATTAGCGATTGGAGTTGCTTATGACCAAATGTACGCGGGTCAAATGCTGAGTCTAATTTCCGAAGGGCACTACCCATTGTTGCTAAATAAACCCATTCGTCTTCCTTAGCAGCCATCTCGAATCCTTGTTGGAGTAAAGGTAGTGGATCGGAACTTTCCTTTTTTATTTTTTTCTTTGGTGCCCCTTTTAGTTCCTTTGTTACAGCCAGGTTTTCACAGTAGATAAACTGGTTACAGGCGTTGGCAAAAGCCTCCGGAGTTTTCTTTTCTCCTACTCCGATTACGAAAAGGCCGGCCTCCCTGATGCTGGTTGCGAGCCGTGTGTAGTCACTATCACTGGCGACAATACAAAATCCACCAACATCGTTACTATGGAGCAAATCCATAGCGTCAATTATCATTGCGCTATCTGTTGCGTTCTTGCCGGTTGTGTACCTGAACTGCTGAATGGGTTGGATGGCATATTTGTGAAGTGAATCTTTCCAGCTATTCATGTTTGTAGTGGTCCAGTCTCCATATATCCGCTTGATTGTTATCAGACCGGCTTTGCTGACTTCTGCCAATATTTGAGGAAGCAGGGATGCCTGTGCGTTATCGCCATCGATTAGGACTGCAAACTTTTGTTGCTCGGATTGTTCACTCATTTTACACTCCTTTGCTTAAAGATTTTTAGTCAGTCTTTTCGTGCTAATCTTTTATATCTTACCACTATATGCAATCGAACTGTGTTCTCATGGCAGGGCAGTCCAAGAGGGGGGTAACCCCTCTTTTTATTTATTAGTTTCCCTCTCTCCTCATCCCATCCCTGAGGAGAGAGGGCCAGAGGGTGAGGTTACTATAAAAACTGTCTCCCCTTTCCCTTTGTTATGAAATTCCGGTAAAATAGCTCTTACCATGAGCGAAGCGACTCCCATCCGCAAGCAGTACCTGGGGATAAAGAGGCAGTACCCCGAGGCCATTGTCCTCTTCCGCCTGGGTGATTTTTACGAGACCTTCGACGAGGACGCCAAAATCACCTCGCGGGAGTTGGGAATCGTGCTCACCTCGCGGGAGATGGGCAAAGGGCATCGCATTCCCATGGCCGGTATTCCCTACCACGCCCTGGACAACTACCTGGCGCGCCTGATTAATGCCGGTCACAAGGTGGCCATCTGCGAGCAGGTGACCAAACCGGGTGAGAACCGGGGCATCGTCGAGCGGGCGGTGGTGCGGCTGGTGACGCCGGGCACGGTGGTCGAGCCCAGCCTGCTGGACAGTAAGACCAACAACTACCTGGTGAGCCTGGTTGCCGGCGATGAGGGGGTGGGGCTGGCCCACCTGGACATCAGCACCGGCGAGTTTGCCACCACCCAGATGCCCCCCGAGCGGCTGCGCCCGGAGCTGGAGCGTCTCAAGCCTTCCGAGGTTATCGCTCCCCGGAGCGCCGACCTCTTTGACCTGGGCTTTCCGGTGCCGGTTACGCCCCTTGATGACCGCCACTTTGAGCTGGAAGCAGCCCGCTCGCTGATGTTTGAGCATTTCGGGGTGACCACCCTGGAGGGCTACGGCTGCGCCCACCTGCCCCTGGCCATCCGGGCGGCCGGGGCTATCATCCACTACCTGGGTGAGACGCAGAAGGCGGTGCTGGGGCAGACCAGGCAGCTTGCCACCTATGCCACCGGCACCTTTATGGCGCTGGATGCCCAGACCCAGGCGAACCTGGAGATTTTCCGCGGTGGCCGCTCGGGTAATGCGGCGGGCTCGCTCCTCGGGGTGATTGACTTAACCCGCACCGCTATGGGAGGCCGCTGTCTCAAGCGCTGGCTGGGCCAGCCGCTGTTGGATATCAAAGAGCTGAACAAGCGCCAGGATGCCATCGCCTGGTTCTGCGATAACAGCCTGCCTCGCTCCCGGACCATCTCACTGCTCGGCGAGGTGGCGGACTTAGAGCGTCTGATTAACCGCATCCGGAGCGGCACCGCCCAGCCCGGCGAGCTGGTGAGCCTGCGGCGTGGCCTTGAGGTCATTCCCGAGCTGCGGGAGATAGTCGGGGCTGCCGGCGAGCTCGGCTGGCTCAAAGACGGGCTTAAAGTGCGTGACGACGTGGTCGCCCTGCTCAGCGAAGCTATCCTGGAGTCGCCTGCGGCCAGCTTGGGCGAGGGCGGCGTCATCAAGCCGGGATTTTCCGAGGATTTGGACAACCTCAGGCAGGCTTCCAAGAACGCCCGGCAGTACCTGGCTGGCCTGGAGAAGAGCGAGCGGGAAAAGACGGGTATCAAAAACCTGAAGGT
>JAZDKE010000005.1:0-10779 GCA_043803245.1 Chloroflexota bacterium | reverse complement strand
CGGCGCAGGGGGGGGAGGGGATGAGCGTCTGGACGGCGACTGCGGCGGTGAGCGCCGGACAAAAGGTGCTGGCCGGTTCTCTGCTCAAAGCCATGGGGAAAGAAATAATGGTTGGCGACGAAGATTTCATCGACAAGGCGACGGCGGTTAGCGGCAGCGGGCCGGCTTACCTCTTTCTTTTCGTGGAGGCTCTCGCGGCGGCTGCCGAGGGCCTGGGTTTTTCCCCTGAGGTGGCCTCGGAGATGGTGCTGCAAACGGTGCTGGGCTCAAGCCGGTACCTTGCGGAATCGGGCCGTTCGCCGGCGGAATCAAGGCGGATGGTGACATCTCCCGGAGGCACCACGGCGGCGGCGCTGGCGGTGTTTGAGAAAGGGCGGTTTACCGAACTGGTGCGGGATGCCGTTGCCGCTGCCTACCGGCGCGCCCGGGAATTGGGAAAATAGTCCGTGATTTACAAAGCTGGGCAACGGCTGGGTGACCTGACATGATAAAAACAAAAAAGATTCTCTCCGGGAGGGTATGATGAAAAGAGCCATGATACTGGTCTCAACGGCGCTGGTGTGCCTGGTTGTCCTGGGTGGTGCCAGCGCTTGCGTGCCGCAGCCCACCATCGAGACCAAACAGCAGATTATCCCGGTGAAGCGGGGTGACCTGGTGGTCAGGGTCTCCGCCGACGGCAACCTGGTCCTGCCGGAGCAGCGGGAGCTAACGTTCGCGGTCGGCGGCACCATTAGGGATATTTTGGTCGAGGAGGGTGATGCGGTTGCCGAAGGACAGTTGCTGGCCAGGCTCGATACCGTTGACATTGAGCGGGATGTCACGGCTGAGGAGCAGGCGGTCAAGTCAGCGGAACTGGCGGTGCGGAGCCTCGAGATTGACCTGCAACAGTTTGGCCGGGATGCCGAGGCAGGCATCAAAAATGCCGAGATTGAGCTGGAGAAGGCCACCGATGCCTACCGCAGAATAACCTACCCTTATTCCTACTCCACCTTTGCCCTTGATATCCCCGAAGCCCTGTCGTCCATCAGGCAGGCGGAATTCTGGCTTGGTGATTTGCGGGCGATGCTGACTAATGGCCTGGATGCCAGCGAGGCGACTGCCGCAGAACTAAATTTGTTAAGGGCGCTGGGTGACCTGTCCGCGGCTCGCGAAAAGCTGGCGCGGGGACAGGGTGCGGATATCTTCGGCGAGCCCTCTAGTGGGGCTATCCTGCCCATTACCAGTTACTGGACGCTGAAAACCGCCCAGCAGAGCATGGAGCAGGCTAAGGTTGCCCTGGCCAGGCTCAGGGATAATATCGTTACCGGCCGGCAGAAAGCCGAAGTGGCATTGGAGAGCGCCCTGGTGAGCCTGAAGACTGCCCAGAACCGGCTGGACATCGCCCGGGATGAACTGGGCAAGGCGGAAATGCGGGCGCCTTTTGATGGTATTGTGGTGCAGGTGCCCGCCAGGGTAGGCGAGGTGCTAACGGCGAATTATGCCGCCAGGACGGTGGTGAAGGTGGTTAATCCATCCCGGATGGAAATTGAGGCCGAAGTTGACGAGATTGATGTTCCCGGTTTGAGACTGGGGCAGACGGGTGTCATCAAGGTTGATGCCCTGCCCGGCCTGGAAATGACCGGCGAAGTCACTTTCATTTCACTGCTCTCCCGGCAGGACTCGGGCCTGGTGGTCTACCGCATCAAGGTCGGTTTTAGCGTTCCTCGGGGCGCTTATCTCCGGGAAGGGATGACGGCCACGGTTGATATCATAACTAGCGAGCGTAAAGGCGTCCTGCTGGTGCCGGACCGGGCCGTCACCGAAAATAGCCAGGGTAGTCCCGTGGTCAAATTGATGGTAAACGGCCAGGTTGAAGAACGGCCGGTCACCCTGGGCTTGAGCGATGGTATCGAAACGGAGATTATCCAGGGACTGAGCGACGGTGACCAGGTAGTCGAGGAAATCCGGGTAAAGACGCAAGCCCCGGGTCTTTTCGGCGGTTAGCGGGCGAGGACGGCTAAAGATGATTGAGCTGGCAGATGTTACCAAGGTCTACCCGATGGGCAAGGTGAACGTGGTGGCCCTGAACAATGTTTCCCTATCCATAAAAGAGGGGGAGATGGTGGCCATCATCGGGGCTTCCGGTTCGGGTAAATCCACCCTGATGAACATCCTGGGCTTTCTGGACAAGCCTACCGTCGGCCGTTACACTTTTGACGGCGTTGATACCAGGCGTTTTGGCGACAACAAGCTGGCCGAGATGAGGAACCGGAGAATCGGGTTCGTTTTTCAGGAATTCAACCTGATAAGGCGGGCCAGCGCCCTGGCCAATGTGGAACTGCCGCTCATTTACGGCGGCCAGCGCGATAAGCGCCGCCTGGCTATGGAATCGCTTGAAAGGGTTGGCCTGGCAAAACGGGCCCGGCACCGGCCCACCGAGCTTTCCGGCGGTGAGCAGCAGCGGGTGGCCATTGCCCGGGCGCTGGTCAATAAACCGAGGCTGGTGCTGGCGGACGAACCGACCGGTAATATCGATAGCGCCGCTACCCAGGAGATTATGTCTATCCTGCGCGGTCTGAACCGGGACGGCATCACGGTTATCATCGTGACTCATGAGATGGATGTCGCTGCCCAGGTCAAACGTACCATCCAGCTCCGGGATGGCAGGATAATCAAGGACGAAAAAGTTGTCCCGGCCGGTTAGGGGAACGAGATGAAATTTCTGGAGTTTTTCGGCATTGCGCTAAAGTCGCTGCTGGCCAATAAGCTGCGGTCTTCGCTTACCATGCTGGGAATCGTCATCGGGGTGGGGGCGGTAATCGCCCTGATGTCCATTGGCCGGGGTGCCGAAGCGAGCATCACCGACGTCTACCAGAGCCTGGGTACCAACGTGCTTTACGTGCAGCCTAAAAACCCCGATGCTCCGGGGCTGGCGGCCATGTCGCCGGGTTATGCCCAGCCTAACCTGACGCTGAAAGATGGCGATGCCATCGCCAAAGTCCCGGGGGTGATTGCCGTTGCGCCCACCAATGAGAACTTCGTCGAGGTGGTCTACGGCGATGAAAGCGCCGTGGCGGTAATCCACGGCTCGACGCTCAACTACCTGGACGTCTATAACTACTCGGTGGCCGAGGGCAGGTTCCTTACCGACCGGGATGTGCTCCGCCGTGACGACGTGATTGTGCTCGGTTCCAAGACTGCCGAAGAACTCTTCGGTGGGGCTGATGCCGTGGGGAAAGAAGTCAAGATTAAGGGCAGGCGCTTTACGGTCATCGGCGTCCTGGAGCCAAAGGGCGGTGCCTTTTTCGGTTTCAGCATGGATGGGGTAATGGTGATACCGATAACGACCTATCAGACCAAGATATACTCCCAGCGCACCATCCAGGGTGATGACGCTGTCCAGTCCATCGCGGTGCAACTGGTAAATGCCGATATCAAGGACGTGGCCATTAGCGACATCGAGGACATTTTGAGGAAGCGCCACCGCATCGCTCCGGACGAAAACGATGACTTTTCGGTAATCAGCCAGGAGCAGGCGCTGGGACTGGTGCAGCAGGTGGCGGGCATATTCACCGTCTTTTTGGGGGCGCTGGCCAGCATCTCCCTGCTGGTAGGTTCCATCGGTATCATGAACATTATGCTGGTTTCGGTCACCGAGCGCACCCGTGAAATCGGCATCCGCAAGGCGGTTGGCGCTAAAAGGCGGGACATTTTGCTGCAATTCCTGCTCGAGGCGGCTACCCTCAGCCTGGCTGGCGGCGCGATTGGCATTGCCATTGGCTGGCTCCTGTCGTATGCCGTATCGCTGATAGATACCGAGGGAACGGTGATAAGGGCGGTAGTCACCCCGGACATCGTCATACTGGCGATTTCGGTCTCATTCATAATCGGCATCGTCTCGGGAATATACCCCGCCATCCGGGCGGCCCGGCTTAATCCCATTGACGCCCTGCGCTACGGTTAGCGACCGCTTAAAAATCGGGAAAAAGGAGGTGGCGTGGTATGAGCTGGCTCGATATCTTGATTGTCGCGGGGCTGTTTCTTTCGGCACTGGCCGGTTTCAAGACGGGCTTAATCAAGGCGGTGCTTGGGTTGGCGGGCCTGGTAGTCGGGGTGATACTGGCGGGGCAGTTTTACGAGCCTCTATCCCAGCGGCTTGTTTTCATCGCCAGTCCCTCGGTGGCGCACGCGGTTGCTTTCGCCATCATCGTGGTTGCGGTCCTGCTAGTGGCTGCCATCGCGGCGGCGATACTCAAGTGGACCGCGGAAGCGGTCATGCTGGGCTGGTTAAACCGTCTTGGCGGCGCCGCTTTCGGCCTGGTGCTCGGGGCAATATTCTGGAGTGCCGCCCTGGTGGCCTGGGTCAAATTCATCGCGCCGGCCCAGGTCATCGTTGATTCCGGTATCGCCACCTTCCTGCTGGGTATATTCCCGGTTATCCTGAACCTGCTGCCCCGGGAATTTAATGATGTCCGCAGCCTCTTCATATAAACGTTGGGATAAACAATCTACCGCTAAAAAAGATAGCCTCCCACGCGGGCGCGTGAAAGGCTATCCGAGGTGGTTACTATCGGGCGGTACCGCTTTTCGTGATTAGGTAACCTTGGGAGTCTCACCGGGGTGCAGCTTTCCCCATTTCTCAAGCAGCGCTTTCCGGTTTTCCTTCTGGCCTTCGTCAGGGACGCAGGCTTCCACCGGGCAAATCTCGGCGCATCTCGAAGATTCATACGACCCGACGCACTCGGTGCATTTGTTGGGGTCGATGACGTAGATGGTCTCACCCTCGCTGATGGCCTGGTTGGGGCATTCCGGCTCGCAGGCCCCGCAGCTGATACAGTCCTCGGAAATCTTGTACGACATCTGAATCTTTGTCTCCTCTCGATGATATTGTGTCGTCTTAGTCCTGGCTACCGACGGTATATATTCCCTAAGTTACCCCTTCAATTAAACGGTTAAATTACCTTTTAAGCCTCTTGTTTTTCAGGGCTTTTTCGACGTTGGGCGGTACCAGATGAAGGATGCTGCCCGAAAGGTCGGCAACCTCTTTGAGCAAGCTGGAGCTGAGGAACTGGTATTTCAAATTGGCCATCAGGGTTACCAGCTCGAGTTCCGGGTCCAGGTGTTTGTTCATCAAGGCCATCTCAAACTCGCGGTCGAAGTCGCCGCTCATCCTGAGGCCCCTGACCATAACCTTGGCGTTCACTTCCCGGGCGAAAGTTACCACCAGGCCGGTGAATGGTTCCACGGTAATGTTGGGGATATCAGCCAGAGCTTCTTTAGCCAGGGCCAGTCTCTCCTCGGTCGAGAACAGCAGGTTCTTCCGGGGGTAGGCGTAGACGCCGAGGTAGAGCTTTTCAAACAGCCGGGCAGCCCGGGTGGCGATGTCGATGTGGCCGTTGGTGATGGGGTCAAAACTTCCGGGATAAATGGCGATGGTCAAGGATTACCTCCCTTCTGGTAGATGTTGATGCAGCTGTCACCGTGCCTTCTCTCTTTGAGCAACGCCAGCGGTGCGTATTCGTTGGCCAGTGCCAGGTGTGGCGAATGGGTTACGACCACCACGGAGTCACTATCAATCAAACTGGAACCGGCCAGCCGGGTGATGGTTTTGCCGATTGATTTATCGGAATACGGTGGGTCCATAAGCACGACATTATAAGTTTTATTGAGAAATGACATCGCTTTGGCGACGTTGCAGCAGTATACGTGGGCTCGACCTGCCAACCCCGTGCTGGCTAAATTTCCCCTAATTATATCACAGGCTTTCGGTTCCCGTTCAACGAAATCGACGAATCCGGCCCCCCGGCTTAGCGCCTCGATGCCCAGCGACCCGCTTCCCGAAAAAAGGTCCAGCACCTGGGACCAGTTGCCGGTAATCGAGGCCAGCATGGAGAAAATAGCGCCGCGCACCAGTTCGGTAGCCGGGCGAGTGGGTGTCCCCCGGGAAACTTTTAACGGGTGACCTTTGGCGCTGCCGGCAATAACTCGCATCACTCTCTTATTAAGGTGCTAATGTATTACAAATTTAATATCTTATCGTCTGCTCGGGCTGGCTGTCAAGTTGGGCCGAACGTCCGGCTAGCTGCTTGGCATACGTTTAACGGTGGTGCTTTCGGGAAAAGAGATACTCGTATTATCCCAAAACATTGCCAGGAAAATTCTACAAAACAAACGGTTGCATGGGTGATTTTTATGTGCTATACTGCTCGTTGGCCTGTGCTGAGAGAGGAGAAGGTTGATAGTTAACTTCGGATACATCAGCCTGTTTCTGGTCGTAGCCATCGCCTTAGGTTTTCTGATTATAACTATTCCAGTTCTGCTCCGCTTTTTCCGAGTAGTCCCTCACCACCCCACCCCGGTTAAGACCGCTACCTACGAGTGCGGTATGGAGACAATCGGCAAGACCTGGGTACAGTTTAATTTCCGCTATTACTACTACGTCCTGCTTTTCATCGCCCTCGACGTCATGGTGGTCTTCCTCTATCCCTGGGCGGTGAGCTTGAGAGAGTTGGGCCCCGGGGCGCTGGTCGCGGTACTGGTCTTTATTGCCATCATTACCGTGGGCTATCTCTACGCCTGGAAGAAAGGGGCGCTTGAGTGGCAGTAGAGAAGTTCGAGGTCTATTCTAGCGAGGAGCTGGACAAGGCTGAAGGCGCGGCTATCGAAGCCCTGAAGGCGAACAGTCAGGGTATTATTTCTGACCCGAGCCAGTGGCTGGAGGCGGTGCCTGGTGGCAACGTGCTGCTGGCCACTCTGGATATCGCACTTGACTGGGCGCGCCGTTCCTCGCTCTGGCCGGTGATGGCTTTCCCGGCCTGTTGCGCGATGGAGTTTATGTCGGTCGTGGCCTCGCGTTTTGACCTTTCCCGCTTCGGCATGGAGGTTATCCGGCCTTCTCCCCGGCAGGCCGACCTGATGATTACCGCCGGCACCCTGACCTGGAAGATGGCGCCCCAGATAAAGCGCATCTACGACCAGATGGCGGAGCCGAAGTGGGTTATCGCCATGGGGGCCTGCGGTGTCAGCGGTGGCACCTTCGCCCTGTCCTACAACGTGGTGCCGGGTTACAATCACATCATCCCGGTCGATGTTTATATCCCGGGCTGTCCTCCCCGACCGGAAGCTTTGATATACGGCATCCAGATGCTTCAGAAGAAAATTGCGAAAGAAAGAAACCTGGCCGGGTACCGGACAAAATGACGCAACCTCTGAATCCAAAAGAAGTCAGCCGGAAGCTGTCCCAACAATTGCCGGGCCGTGTCCTGGCAACGGCGGGCGACGCTATCTTAATCAACCAGGACCAACTGCTCGCGGTGGCGACCTATTTAAAGGAGACGCCGGGGCTTCGCTTCAATTATCTCGCCAATCTGACCAGCGTTGATTACTACGACTATTTTGAAGTGGTCTATCACCTGACTTCGCTTGAGCACAACCACAGTCTGGTAATCAAGACGCGGGTTAATGAGCGGGACAACCCGAAACTGGACTCGGTGGCAGGTCTGTGGCGGGGGGCCGACCTTCAGGAAAGAGAAATCTACGACCTAATGGGCATCGCCTTCCAGGGCCATCCCAATATGAAGCGTATTTTCCTCTGGGAAGGCTTCGAAGGCCACCCGCTGCGCAAAGACTACGTATAAAAGTAAGCAGGCGGGGAAACCCGCTTTGATATGAGAATAGATTATCTTCTGGTAGCGCACAGGAGGTAGCGCCGGTAAAGATGACCATCAGGACGGAACCGTTTGCTCTAAACTTCGGGCCGCAGCACCCCTCGACGCACGGCGTGTTCCGCATGCGGGTCACACTCGATGGTGAGGTGGTGGTCAATTTAGAGCCAATCTTCGGCTACCTGCACCGCGGCATCGAGAAGCTGGCTGAGGGGCGAACTTACGCCCAGATTATCCCGGTTACCGACCGGCTGGACTACACCGCTTCCATGAGTAATAACCTGGCCTATGTCAGCGCGGTGGAGAAGCTGGCCGGGATACCGGTGCCGGAACGGGCCCAGTATCTACGGGTCATCATGGTGGAGCTCCAGCGTATCGCCGCTCACCATCTGGCGGTGGGGTCTTTCACCAACGACTGCGGCTGTTTCTTCACGCCTTTCCTTTATATGTGGCGCGATAGAGAAAAAATCGTGGACCTTTTCGATATGGTCTGCGGCCAGCGGCTCACCTATAATTATATGCGCCTCGGGGGTGTCAGCCATGATGTCACCGGCGAGTTCCTTGAGGCTCTCGGGAAGTTCGTTAACCGGATGCCGGCTTACATCGACGAGTACGACCGATTGCTGGCCGAGAACGAGATTCTGCTGATACGTTCGAAGGGGGTCGGCATTCTGCCCAGGGAGATGGCCGTTAACTGCTCCGTGAGCGGCCCCCTACTGCGCGGCAGTGGTGTAAAATGGGACCTCCGCCGGGCTGACCCATACCTGGTTTATGACCGTTTCGATTTTGAGATACCGACCGGCACGGTCGGTGATTGCTACGACCGCTACCGGGTGCGGGTTGAGGAGATGCGGCAGAGTGTCCGTATTATCAAGCAAGCCATGGAGCAACTGCCGGCCGGGCCGGTAAAAAGTGACGTGCCGGCGGTGATTTACCCGCCCGAGGGTGAGGTCTATTCGCGCATCGAATCGCCCAAGGGGGAACTCGGCTTCTATCTGGTGTCCCGCGGCTCGGTGGCACCCTACCGTATGCACATCCGGCCGCCAACCCTGATTAACCTGACGGCGCTGCGTGACATGGTTATTGGCTGGAAAGTGGCGGATGCTATGGTTACCTTTGGCAGTATTGATATCTGTCTGGGAGAGGTTGACCGATAATGACGTTACCGGCTGACTGGCCCGGGGGCTTCTGGCTTCACTTTATCGTGTTTACCTTGATTATCATCGTCTTCGTTTTCGGCATGGCGATGGTCTTCATCTATCTCGAACGCCGGGGTTCGGGACGATTTCAGTCACGTCTGGGACCCAACCGCACCGGCCCCTTTGGCGTCCTTCAACCAGTGGCTGACGCCATAAAAGCGTTGACCAAAGAGACCATCACCCCGAGCCGGAGTGATAAGTGGGTCTACTGGCTTGCGCCAGTGGTAGCTTTTACGCCCGTTATGATGGTCTTCGCCGTGATACCTCTTCAGAGCGGCGCGGTGCTCGCCGACCTTAACATCGGTATCCTCTACGTGGTTGCCATCAGCTCGGTGAGTATCGTCGGGATTGTTATGGCGGGCTGGGGTTCCAACAACAAATACTCATTAATCGGGGCCATGCGGGCGGTGGCCCAGGTGGTGAGCTATGAGATACCGATGGGCCTGGCCATTATCAGCGTGGTGCTGATGGCCGGCTCCCTCTCGCTTAGCGACATCGTTAATGCCCAGGGGATACCATTTATCCTTCTTCAGCCGATGGGTTTCCTGGTTTTCTATCTGGCGGCTTCCGCCGAAATCAACCGCAGCCCATTCGACCTGCTTGAGGCCGAATCGGAAATCGTGGCCGGCTATAACATCGAATATTCCGGTATGAAGTTTGCGCTCTTTTACCTGGTGGAGTACTGCGAGGCGCTGGCCGTATCGGCCATTATCACCACGCTTTTCCTGGCGGGCTGGCGCGGGCCACTGCTGCCGCCTATCATCTGGTTCCTGGGCAAGCTCGTGGCGGTCTTTTTCCTGATTGTCTGGGTCAGGAGCACGTTGCCGCGTCTGCGGATTGACCAGGTGATGGGCTTTGCCTGGAAGTTCCTGCTGCCGGTAGCCCTGATAAACATGTTCATCACCGCGGTCCAGGTTATTTATTTCCCCTCGCTGCCCTGGCCGATAATCCTGGTCAATCTGGCGGTGCTCGGGGTGCTGGTTATCTTATGGTCCAGGCTGTACCGATTAGGAGGCGGCCGGGTTGAGGTTTGAGCATTACGGTTTGGGGATTGCCAAAGGGCTCGGCGTTACCTTTAAGAACTTCTTAAAGCGGCCGATAACGACCCAGTACCCTGAGGAAAAGCTGGTTGTCTCGCGGCGTTTTCGCGGCACCGAGCTTATCTGGGACGTTGAGCGCTGCAGCGGCTGCGCCACCTGCGCCAAGACCTGTCACCAGGGCAGTATCCGCATCGTCACTTCCGGTAGCGGCCAGGTGATGGCGCCCTGCCGCCAGGCCTGCCCCGCCCATATTGATATCCCCCGTTACCTGCGTTTTATCGCCGAGGGGAAACCGGCCGAGTCCCTCGCCATCGTCCGCGAGAGGGTACCCTTCCCGGCCACTCTGGGGCGGGTGTGTATCCACCCCTGCGAGCAAAATTGCCAGCGCACCATGATGGATAATCCCATCGCCATCCGCATCTGCAAGCGCTATGCCGATGACCACGATACCAGCCAGCTCTGGAAGAAAAACCAGAAGAAAGCCCCCGCAACCGGCAAGCGGGTAGCCGTGGTCGGCGCCGGTCCGGCCGGCCTCACCGCCGCCTTTTACCTGGCCAAGAAGGGGCACGCCGTGACCGTTTTCGAGGCCCTGTCCCGGGCGGGTGGCATGATGGTGGTCGGTATCCCGGACTATCGCCTGCCGCCGGACGTGCTGGCGCGGGAAATCGACGAGATAACCGCGGTCGGGGTGGATATCAAGACCAGCACCCGGATTGAGTCGGTGGAAAAGCTGCTAAAAGACGGTTATCAGGCGGTTTTTCTGGCCGTCGGCGCCCACGAAGGCATGAAGATGGGTGTTAGCGGTGAGAACAGTCCCGGCGTGATGGACAGTGCGACTTTCCTCCGGGACGTTAACCTGGGCAATAAGGTCAAAGTTGGCGAGCGGGTGGCGGTGAT
>JAZDKE010000004.1:0-13091 GCA_043803245.1 Chloroflexota bacterium | reverse complement strand
CAGGATATGATTACCAGGCGCGACGACACCGTGGGCCTGGACACCAGCATCCTGATGCACCCCATGACCTGGCAGGCCAGCGGCCACATCGCCGGTTTTTCCGACCCGCTGGTCGAGTGCAAGCGCTGCCATCTCAGATTTCGGGCCGACGAAGTTAACGGTACGATTTGCCCCGCCTGCGGCGGCGAGTTCACCGAGCCGCACCAGTTCAACCTGATGTTCCAGACCCTTATGGGCCCGGTCGAGGACGAGGCCGCAATTGTTTACCTGCGTCCTGAGACCGCCCAGGGCATCTTCGTCAACTTCCAGAACGTGCTTAACACCACCCGCAAGAAGCTGCCCTTCGGCATCGGCCAGACTGGCAAATCCTTCCGCAACGAAATCACCACCGGCAACTTCATCTTCCGCAGCCGCGAGTTCGAGCAGATGGAGATGGAGTATTTCGTAAAGCCCGAGACCGCCGACCGGTGGTTCGACTACTGGGTTAACGAACGGCTGGACTGGTACCGGCGGCTGGGCGTAAAGCCGGAAAACCTGCGCCTGCGGGCCCACGCAAAAGAGGAACTGGCCCACTACTCCCGCGCCACCAGCGACATCGAATACTATTTCCCCATGGGCTGGGCGGAGCTGGAAGGCATCGCCAACCGCGGCGACTTCGACTTAGCCCAGCACGCCAAATGCAGCGGCAAGAACTTCGACTACTACGACGAGGAGACCAAAGAGCACTTCCTGCCGGTCATCATCGAGCCGTCGGCCGGCGTTGACCGCTCGGTGCTGGCCGTCCTCTGCGACGCCTACTTCGAGGAGCCCGACAAAGACGAAATCAGGGTTGTCCTGCGCCTGCACCCGCGGCTGGCACCGTTCAAGGTCGCGGTGCTGCCCTTAAGCCGGAAGGAGCCGCTGGTCAAGCTTGCCCGGGAGGTCCACACCGGTTTACGCCGTCTCTGGCGGGCGGACTACGATGACGCCCAGAGCATCGGACGCCGCTACCGGCGCCAGGACGAAATCGGCACCCCCTTCTGTATCACCATCGACTTCCAGTCACTGGACGATAAGCGGGTGACTATCCGGGAGCGCGATACCATGGACCAGATTCGCGTCCCGATTGGTGAGCTGGAGGGCACACTCGGCGCCAAGCTGGGCGGGGAAGCCTTCGCCAGCCAGGCGCTGTGGCACACCACCCCATGAAAATCCTGCACTTCGCCGACCTCCACCTGGGGGTGGAGAGCTACGGCCGCATCGACCCGGCCACCGGCCTTTCTTCCCGTTTGCTTGACTTCCTGGCGGTCTTTGACCAGCTAACCGACTTCGCCCTGGAAGATGAAGTTGACCTGGTGCTTTTCTGCGGTGACGCCTACAAGAGCCGCGAGCCCAGCCAGACCCACCAGCGGGAATTTGCCCGGCGCATCAGACGCCTCGCCGAGGGCGGTATCTCGGTGTTCCTGCTCACCGGCAACCACGACCTGCCCAACGCCACCGGCCGGGCGACCGCCACCGAAATCTTCGACACGCTCGGGGTGGCTAACGTTTACGTCTCAAACCGTCCCGAACTCTACCGCATCCCGACTAAAAGCGGGCCGGTACAGGTGGTTTCCCTGCCGTGGCTCCGACGCAGCCAGATGCTAAGCCGGGAAGACATCAAAAACCTGAAGCTTGGCGAGATTGACCGGCTAATGGAGGAGAAGCTCACTAACATCGTCGCCGCCAAAGCCACCGAACTCGATGTCGGGCTGCCCGCCGTCCTGGCGGCGCACGCCTGGGTCTCGGGGGCCAGGGTCGGCTCGGAGAGCCTGATGTCCATCGGGCAGGAGCCCCGGCTGCTCCCGAGCAACCTTGCCCTCCCCGGCTTCGATTACGTTGCCCTGGGCCATATCCACCGCCACCAGGAACTCAATAGACGACCGCCGGTAGTCTATGCCGGCAGCCTGGAGCGGGTTGATTTCAGCGAGGAAGAGGACGAAAAGGGATTTTACCTGGTGCAGCTTGACCCCGGCAAAGAGCCGGGCCAGCGGGTGACCTCCCTTGACTTCAAAGAGCTAAAAGGCCGCCAGTTCCTGACCATCAAGGCCGCCGTCGAGGACGATTGCCCCGACCCCACCCGGACGGTGCTCCAGGCCATCGCCGAAAAGAGAGCGAGAGTCGGCGGCGCCATCGTCTGCCTCCAGCTAAGCCTGCCGCGCGCGGCGGCCGGGCAGCTCCGTGACAGCGAAATCAGGCAAGCCCTCGGCGAGGCCAACTATCTTACCATAACCAAAGACATCAAAAGGGAGACCCGCCTCAGGCTGGGCAGCCAGACCGCCGAAGGGATAAAACCGCTGGAAGCCCTGAAAGCCTACCTTGAGCAGAGGCAGGACTTAAGCCCCCAGAGGGCAAAGCTCCTGCTGGAGTACGGCGGGAAGCTGATTAGCGAGTACCATAACCCCGAATAACACTTGAAAGCTCCTTGGAAGGTAAAAAACGAGCTTGAAAACATTATTCTCACGGATTTCGGAAGGAGGCCCGGAAAATGAAACCAAACGGGAAAGTCTTGATAAGACCAGCCAGGCCGCGCGCTCAAAGCAGCACCAGCCACACCCAGGCAACTAAAATACCCATAAGACAGCCGACAAAAACCTGGTAGGGAGTGTGACCAATCAGCTCTTTCAGGTCGCGCTCCACTTCACCCCGGGGACGGCCAACTCTCAGCTCGTTCACGATGCGGTCTAAGATAATCGACTGCCGGCTCACCGCCTGCCGGATACCAGCGGCGTCGTACATGACCACGATCGCTAATATTACCGCAACACCAAAAATCACCGATTTCAAACCGTCCAGCAGGCCGACCGCGGTGGCCAGGGCGCTTACGGTGGCCGAATGCGAACTGGGCATGCCACCGCTGGCAACAAAAAGACGCAGATTCAAACGTTTTTCCTGCACCAGAGCGGAGATTACTTTCACCATCTGGGCTATCGCCCAGGCGGTGATACTTATCAAAAGCACCTCGTTACGGAACATCTCCAACTTAACCTTCCTTTTCCGCCTTACCACCCCGACCCAGCAGCTGGAACCGGTTTACGTCCACCAGCCCCAGGTCAGTAAGACGCAGCTCGGGAATCACCGGCAGCGCCAGGAACGAAAGGGCGGCGAAGGGAGCCGCTAGCGTTGACCCCAGCTCCCGGGCAACCCCTTCCAGCTTTTCCATCTGAGCTACCACCGCTTCCAGAGGCTCCGGGGAAAGCAGGCCGGCGATGGGGAAGATTGCGGAAGTCCTCGTTCATATCCAGGCCGTAGCCCACGACAAACCGGTCCGGGACAGTAAAGCCCCGGTAACCAACCTCGACCAGCCGACGGCGCTGGCAGGGCTTGTCCAGCAGAGCGCAGAGCCTGACCGAGGCCGGACCTTTCTTTTTCAGCCAGCCCCCGATAAAGTCGGTGGTGAGCCCGGTGTCAACGATGTCCTCGACCAGCAGAATGTGGCGGTCTTTAATGCTGGCCACCGGCTCGGAAACCAGCTTTACCCGACCCGAACTTTCCCGGCCGGCACCGTAGCTGACAACCCGGATAAAGTCCAGTTCGAGAGGGAAATCAAGACGCCTAACCAGGTCGGCCAAAAATACAAAAGACCCCTTAAGGACCCCGAGCAAAAGGGGGTGCCTGTCCCGGTAGTCCCGCTGGATTTCAGAAGCCAACTCATCAATTCTGTCGGCAATCTGCTGGCTGGTGAAGAGAGTCACTAACCTAAGCTTAGAATTCATCCCATCCGTGATTATAGCCCTTACTTTCGGGCGCTGTCCAGCCGGATGAAACCTTAAAGTGACCGGCTGATTTCGCCAAGGGCCCGGGCATAAGCCTGGTAAGCCGGGGCACTATAAAGGACAAAGACGACCTCTTTCAGCGAAGTGCTTTTGGCCTTGAGAAAGCCCGCTACCGTCTCGAGGGCTATTTTGGCCGCCTCATCCAGGGGGTAACGGTAGGCCCCGGTGCTTACGGAGGGAAAGGAGACTGATGCCAGGCCACGGGCCGCGGCCAGTTTCAGACTCTCGCGGTAAGCGCTGGCCAAAAGCGCCGCCTCCCGGTGGCTACCCCCCTGCCAGATGGGCCCTACGGTATGAATCACGTATTTCGCCTTGAGATTGCCGGCGGTGGTGATGACCGCCTGGCCGGCTGGCAGGTGTCCTTGCCGGGCGATAATCTCGCGGCACGCTTCCAGGATGGCACTACCCCCGGCGGCGTGGATGGCACCATCAACACCGCCGCCCCCCATCAGGCTTGAGTTGGCGGCGTTGACGATGGCGTCGGTGGCCTGAGCGGTGATATCGCCCTGAATCAGGTTGACTTTCGACTGGTTAACGGTAATTTCACGAGCTTCACGGCTCACCTGTCCGCTCTCCCGAAAGCTAAGCGCTCTTTACCTCGTAACTACCGAAAAATAAACTTCCCTCGACCCGATGGTCGGGGTATTAAGTTTGGTAGCTTAAAATCCAGGTCATCGGTGAAAGCCGCCACTTTTTCTCCGGGGGAAAGGCGGTCATCAATATCAAACAAGACCTACGAACCTGCATCGTCCCGCCTCCTCGCTACCTGTCAATATTATAATCAGCGGAGTTACCTTTGTCACTTTAACTTAAAAATAACACCTCGCCCGATGCCGGTTGCTGCTCGGGAAGGCTTGTGCTATACTTTATTTCTGCAACTCTATTTAGTAGATGGAGGACTAAGCTTGCCAGAAAACGTCAGCATCAAGCGATTTTTGGAAGCCGGAGCTCACTTCGGCCACCAGACCAGTCGCTGGCACCCCCGCATGAAGAAGTATATCTTCACCAAAAGGAACGGCATCCACATCATCGACCTGGAGCAGACCGCAAGCCGCCTGGAAAAGGCCTGTGCCTTTGTCCGCGAGGTGGTCGAGGCCGGCGGCACCATTCTCTTCGTGGGCACCAAGAAACAGGCACAGCAGTCCATCGAAGAAGAAGCCCGGCGCTGCGGTATGTATTATGTTAATCAGCGCTGGCTCGGCGGCGTGCTCACCAATTTCGCCACCATCCAGTCCCGAATCGACTACCTGGTGCGTCTCGAAGACCGGAAGGAGCGCGGCGAGTTCCGGCGACTGCCCAAGAAAGAAGCCGGTAAGCTGGAAGAGAAGATTAACCGCCTCAACAAGCTGGTCGGCGGCTTCAAGGAGATGACCAGTCTTCCCAGCGCGCTGTTCATCGTTGACCCGACCAAGGAGCGGATTGCTATGGCCGAGGCCAAGCGAATCGGCATACCGGTAGTCGCGATTTGCGACACCAATTGCAACCCCGATGACATCGACTACGCCATCCCCGCCAACGACGACGCGATTCGGGCGGTTAAGCTTGTCTGCAGTCAAATCGCTGAGGCGGTGATTGAGGGCGCCCAGGGTGCCGCCGCCCGGTTCACCGAAGCCCCGGCGGAAAAGCCGAAGGCTGAAACAAAGACCGCCCCGGAAGCGGCACCACTGCCGGAAACACCAAAAGAGAAATAACAAAGGGGGAAGCGTTGGAGATTGCCGCCAACACCATCAAGGAACTGAGAGCGCAGACCAGCGCCGGCGTCATGGCGTGCCGGGCAGCGCTGATTGAAGCCAGGGGTGATATCGCGGAAGCGGCCAAGATACTGGAAAAGAAGAGCCTGATAGAAGCCCGCAAGAAAGTCGAGCGCCCGGCCTCTCAGGGACGGATAGAAGCCTATGTCCACACCGGGGGACGCATCGGCGCTCTGGTCGAGGTCAACTGCGAAACCGACTTCGTGGCAAACACGGACGATTTCAAGAACCTGGTACACAATCTGGCCATGCAGGTGGCCGCCCAGAACCCGTGCTACATTACCGCGGAAGAAATACCCGAGGGGACCAGTTCCCAACCGGAGACCGACTGCCTCCTGGCGCAGCCTTTCATCAAAGACCCGGGCAAGACCGTCCAGTACCTTATCTCCGAGACTATCGCCAGGACCGGCGAGAATATTAAAATCAGACGCTTCGCCAGGTTCGAACTGGGAGTCTAACCGCCGTGGCCACCAGGCTGGCGCAACTTAAGGTTATGGCACGGTAGCGTAGAGATGGCTAACCTGAAATACCAGCGCGTTCTCTTAAAACTCAGCGGCGAAGCCTTCGGCGGGGCCCACGGCAGCGGTATCGATAGCGAGACGCTGGTAAACATCGCCAGGCAGGTCAGCCGGGTGGTGGATATGGGGGCCAGCATCGCGCTGGTGGTCGGCGGCGGCAACTTCTGGCGGGGTATCGAAGCCGCCCGGGCCGGTATGGACCGGGTCACCGCTGACTACGCCGGCATGATAGCTACCGCCATCAACGCCCTGGCGCTTCAGGACGCTCTGGAAAAAGTTGGGGTCGTCACCCGCACCCAGACCGCTATCGGTATGCAGCAGATAGCGGAACCTTACATCCGCCGCCGGGCAATCCGCCACCTGGAGAAGGGACGCACCGTGATTTTTGCCGGCGGCACCGGTAATCCCTACATGACCACCGATACTGCCGCCGCCTTAAGGGCGATTGAGATTGAGGCCGAAGTCCTGCTGATGACCAAGAACAACGTTGACGGTGTCTACAGTGAAGACCCATTGAAAAACCCCGGGGCCAGGAAGTTTGAGCGGCTCACTTACATGGAAGCGCTCAACCTGCGCCTGGAGGTGATGGACTCAACTGCCCTCTCCCTGTGCCTGGAAAATAAGCTGCCCATCATCGTCTTCAACTTAAAAATCCCCGGCAACCTGGAAAAAGCGGTACTGGGCGAGACCGTGGGCACGCTGGTCTCGTCCGAGTGAGGACCAAGCGATGAAAGACCAAATTATACTCAAAGCTAAAGACAAAATGAACCGGACCGCGGAGGCTCTAAAAGTGGAACTGGCCGCAATCCGCAGCGGCCGGGCCTCCCCGGGCATGGTAGAGCACGTCAAGGTTGATTACGCCGGTGTCCCCACCCCATTAAGGAGCCTGGCCGCCGTCGCCAGCCCGGAAGCCAGGCTGCTCGTCATCCAGCCGTGGGACAAGAGCACCATCGGCGACATCGAAAAAGCTATCCTCAAGTCTGACCTGGGACTGACCCCCTCCACCGACGGCAACGTTATCAGAATCAATATCCCGCCCCTCAGCGAGGAAAGACGCCAGGAACTCATCAAAGTGGTACACCGGAGGGTGGAGGAAAGAAAAGTCGCGGTGCGCAACTTGAGACGCGAGGCCATGGACGAACTGAAAGCGCTGGAAAAAGGCAAGACAATATCCCAGGACGAGCACAAGCGCGCCCTGGAGCAACTGCAGAAGGTCACCGACAGCGCTATCCAGCTCACCGAACGAATCGGGGGAGAAAAAGAAGCCGAACTCAAGGAAGTCTAGCTTTGTCCAGAGAAGCCAGGCCCGTGACCGGGCAGCCGGAACTTACCCCGCCGGAATCTCTCCCCTCAAGACCCCGCCACGTTGCCATCATCATGGATGGCAATCGCCGCTGGGCCGACCAGCGAGGGCTGCCGAGATTAGGTGGCCACCGCGCCGGCGTGGCAAACCTGCGGCAGGTACTAAAGCACCTGGGAGAACACGGCATACCCTACGTCACCATCTACGGCTTCTCCACCGAGAACTGGAAACGGGACAAAGATGAAGTGGCCGGTCTTTTCCGTCTTTTCGAACAAGTTATCGAACGCGAAACCGCGGAACTCCATAAAAACGGGGTCAAAATCCGCCATCTGGGGCGACTTAGGGGACTTTCCCCAAAGCTCCAAGAGTTGGTAAAACAGGCCATAGAGCTTACCCGGCACAATACCGGCATCACTCTCAGCGTGGCCTTTAACTACGGTGGCCGCGGCGAGATACTGGATGCGGTGCGCAGGCTCATCGCCGACGGCATCGCGCCGGCGCAGATTGACGAAGGCCTGTTCGGGCATTACCTTTACACCGACGGCCTGCCTGACGTTGACCTGCTCATCCGCACCGGCGGCGAATTACGCACCAGCAACTTCCTGATGTGGCAATCGGCCTACTGCGAGCTGTATTTCACCAGCGTCCTGTGGCCTGATTTTAACGGCGAAGAAGTTGCCAGGGCCCTCAAAGATTTCAGCCAGCGGCAGAGGCGTTTTGGCGGCAGGTAAAGACCTCCGCTCTTCACCATTCCGTCCTGATTTGCTAGAGCCAGGCTTGGGGTGAGCGTGCTAAAAAAAAGAACCTTGACCACCCTGGTAGTATTACCGATTTTCATCGCCGCCGCCTGGTTCGGCGGATGGTGGTTTACGGCACTGATGGCGCTCGCCGGCCTGCTGGCCGCCTGGGAGTTTTACCGCCTGGTCTCCCGCGCCAAGGCACCGACCATGACCCGTTTCGGGCTGATATTCGTCCTGCTCTTTATCGCCAGCCCCAACCTCGGCTTCGGCGACTTCAGCACCATCCAGTCCCGTCTCCTAGTCATAGCGGTAATGCTTTCCCTGGTCTGGTTGCTGATACGTCCCCAGAAGGAAACGGCCTTCGCCAGCTGGGTATGGTCGCTGGGCGGCGTCATCTACCTGGGCCTGCTCTTAAGCCACGTGGTCGCCTTGAGGGGTCTGGAAAACGGCCGGGACTGGGTCTTTTTCGCCCTCATCACCAACACCTTCTCCGACTCAACCGCCTACCTGGTGGGCAAAACCTGGGGCCGGAGACGCCTGGCCCCAAACATCAGCCCTAAAAAGACCTGGGAGGGAGTGGCGGGCGGCATTATCGGGGCGGTCATCGGCGGCACGGCGCTGTTCTACCTCCTTGAGTTCCTCGCCGGTTTTGGCCTCGGCCAGGCGCTGGTGCTCAGCGTCTTCATCAGCCTGGCGGGGCAACTGGGCGACCTCGTTGAGTCGCTGTTCAAACGCAACATGGGCGCCAAAGAATCGAGCAACCTGCTGCCGGGGCATGGCGGTTTCCTCGACCGCATCGACAGCGTTGTTTTTGTCAGTGTCCTGGTATATTATTATGTATTATGGCTATTTTAAGACTGGCCGTGCTGGGCTCGACCGGCTCGATTGGCCAGCAGACCCTCGACATCGTCCGGGCATTACCGCAGCATTTTAAGGTAGTGGCGCTCGCCAGCGGCGCCAACGCCGGGCTGCTTGGCCAGCAGACTAGAGAGTTCCAGCCCGAGTTTGTTTTTTCCCGGGACGAGACCTTCGCAAGCCGACTGGCTAAAGACGGCAAGTTCCTCGGCATGGCGGAGATGGCGGCTCACCCGGATGTTGACCGGGTGGTCGTAGCCACCTCAGGGATGGCGGGGCTTACGCCGACTTTAGCCGCAGTAAAAGCGGGCAAGAAAGTCTGCCTGGCCAACAAAGAAGCTATCGTCTGCGCCGGCGAGCTGATTACCGCCGAAGCAAAACGGAGCGGCGCCCGCATCCTGCCCGTAGACAGCGAGCACAGCGCCATCTGGCAATGTCTGGAAGGCGAGCGGCAAAAACCGGCCGGCATCATCCTTACCGCCTCCGGGGGACCCTTCCGCACCTTCAGTCCCAAAGCGCTGGATAACGTCACCCCCGAGCAGGCGCTGGCCCACCCCTCCTGGCGCATGGGGCCGAAAGTCACCGTCGACTCGGCGACACTGATGAACAAAGGACTGGAGATTATCGAAGCCCGCTGGCTTTTCGACATACCCATTGAGAAAATCCGTGTCCTGGTGCACCCCCAGAGCATCATCCACGCTATGGTGGAATTTGCCGATGGTGCGGTGAAAGCCCAGCTTAGCTGCCCCGACATGCGTCTGCCCATCCAGTATGCCCTTAGCTACCCCAAACGCCTGGCCAATTCCGGCCTGCCCAAAATCGAATGGGACAGTTTAGCCAGGCTCGACTTCGAACCACCCGACTACGAGCGCTTCCCCTGCCTGAGGCTGGCGACCGAGGCCGGTCTAAAAGGGGGCACCTACCCGGCAGTGCTCTGCGCCGCCGATGAGGAACTGGTCAGCCTCTTTCTGGCAAAAAGACTTAAGTTCGGCGACATCGCCCGCAATATCGAGATGATACTCTCAAGACACCGGGCTACCGCCAAACCCGGCCTTGAAGAAATCCTGGCAGCCTGCGCCTGGGCCAGGGCTGAGGTTAAAAAACTTACCACGGGAGAAAATTAGCGATGCCCATAACCATCCTGGTCTTCCTGCTCATCCTCATCGTGCTGGTGCTCGTCCACGAGCTGGGACACTTCGTCACCGCCAAACTCTCCGGGGTCAAGGTCGAAGAATTCGGCCTGGGATTTCCCCCCAGGCTGCTGGCAATAAAACGGGGGGAGACGGTCTATTCCCTGAACGCCATCCCCCTGGGCGGTTTTACCAAGATGGTGGGCGAGGAAGACCCTTCCCAACCCCGAAGCCTGGCCAGTCAAAAACGGCCTACCCGGATTCTTATTTTGAGCGCCGGCTCGCTGATGAACCTGCTCCTGCCGTTCCTGCTTTTCACCGTCTCCCTGATGGTGCCACACGACCTGCCGGTGGGCGAGGTGTTAATAACCAGCGTCGCCCCCGACTCTCCCGCCGCCAAAGCCGGCCTGGTAGCGGGTGACGCGTTTCTTTCGATAAACGGCCGGCTGATACAAAACAGCGTTGACTTAAGCCGCAACACCGACCTTAAACTTGGCCAGGAAATCGCCCTGGAGGTTAAAAAGAGCGACAACACCACCCGCACCGTGAAGCTGGTGCCGAGGTGGCAGCCGCCTCCGCCGCAGGGCCCCATGGGTGTTGGCATCAGTATGCCCAAAGTGACCTGGGTGCGCCAGAGCGAGCCTTTCTGGCGAGCCATTCCCCAGGGTTTCGTGACCTGCGCTGAGACCTTCGTCCTGTATAAGAACGAAATCATCAAATGGATTATCGGCGCCTCGGCGCCCAGCGTTGTGGGGCCGGTGGGTATGGCCCAGATGACCGGCGAGTTCATCCAGGCGGGCTTAAGCCCGCTGCTCCAGTTCGCCGCTTTCATGAGCCTCTTCCTGGGGATCATCAACCTCTTCCCCCTGCCGGCGCTGGACGGTGGCCGCATTGCCTTCGTCGTCCTGGAATGGCTGCGCGGGGGCAAGCGCATATCCCCCAAGAAAGAGGGTTTAGTCCATCTCATCGGTTTCGTCTTACTCATCATCTTCAGTCTGCTGGTCACCTACCAGGACATCATCCGTATCATCAGCGGGGGGAGCCTGACACCTTGAGACGAAAGAGCCAGCCGGTACGCATCGGCAGCGTCACCGTGGGCGGCGGCGCACCCATCGTGGTGCAGTCCATGACCAGTACCGATACCCGCGACATCACCGCCACCGCAAGGCAAATAAAAGAGCTTGAAGAAGCCGGCTGCGAACTTGTCCGGGTGGCCGTGCCCGATATTACCGCCGCCCGGGCAATCGCCGGGATAAAAAAGAATATCTCCATCCCGCTCATCGCTGATATACACTTCGACTACCGGCTGGCTTTGGCCGCCCTCGAAGCCGGCTGCGACGGGCTACGCCTCAACCCCGGCAACATCGGCGAACCGGCCAAAGTCACCGCCGTGGTTAAAGCCGCCCGGGAGCGCGAGGTCCCCATCCGCATCGGGGTAAACGCCGGCAGCCTGCCGAAAACACCTCGCCCCAAGCTTGGGATAGCCCAACAAATGGTGGCCGCCGCCATGGCACAGGTTCATCTCCTGGAAAGCCTGGACTTCGACCTGATAAAAGTGTCACTCAAGGCCTTTGACGTACCCACCACCATCGCCGCCTACCGGGAAATCGCTGGCAAGATGCCCTATCCCCTGCACATCGGCATCACCGAGGCGGGCCTGCCCCGCCAGGGCATCATCCGCAGCGCGGTGGGCATCGGCACCCTGCTTTACCTGGGCATCGGCGATACCATCCGGGTGTCACTCACCGCCCACCCGAAAGAGGAAGTCTTTGCCGCCTACGAAATCTTAAAAAGCCTGAACCTGCGCCAGCACGGCCCGGTGCTGGTGAGCTGCCCCACCTGCGGCCGCACCGAGGCCGATATTATGGAACTGGCTCAAGCGGTGGCCGATAGACTGGCGGCCATCAAAAAGCCCATCAAGGTGGCGGTGATGGGCTGCGTGGTCAACGGCCCCGGCGAGGCTAAAGAGGCCGACGTCGGCATCGCCTGCGGCAAGGGACGCGGCATCCTCTTCAAAAAGGGAAAAAGGGTCAGGGTGGTGGCAGAAAAAGACTACCTCAGCGCCCTGATGGAAGAGATTGAGAGGTTTTAGCACTTAGGCCAATGCAGGAGGTGAAGAATGCCAAATGTTTTTGATTTATCCAAAGTTTCTCGCCTCGTTGAGAGCGAGCATCCGGTATGTATCTTAGTTATCGATACTAATGTGTTAATGGACGAGCCAGACCCTGTTATCTGGAATGTGACAATGGGGCCAACTTTGTTTGTGCTCTCAGATGGGACAATTCATGAACTAGAGTACATCCGCCAAAAAAATGAATCTCGTGAAAAAGCTGGTTCTCGTGAAAAAGCCGATAAGGCCGTAAAAAGCTTGGCGAATCTATTTAAGAAAGGTAAGATTACCGAGGGAATTCCCATTCAGGCGGGTTGGGTTATAGGCGTCCCCTCACCAAAGCAAGACCAGCTTGAAATGGAACTCAAACAAATTGAGGACATAGTAAAAGTATTTAAACGGTCTGATGCAAAGCTTTTGATACTAACTAAAGAATGTGACCAATTATTCGAATCTACTCCCGTCATATTGGAAACAGCCGAAGTAAATCTTTATAACGAATCGCAAATAAATGGAATACCCTGTCACCTGTGCACAGGATTCCCAATAGAAAACTTAAAGGAAGTTGATGAAAAATTAGGGACTTGGAATCAAGCTCTCAAAGGTATGCAAGCAACTACCAAAGAAAAATCAATCGAAGTAGAGGTAACCCTAACGGCTCAAAGGTGCGCTCCATCTTGGCTCACGTTGTTTACAGGCACCAAAAGGGTTATGACTGCCGAGGGGCGCGGGGTCATACGCGTTGGTAACGAGGTTCGGCCTTTCCTTTGGAACATCTTTTTTTATCCCAAGACCTTTGGTCTATGGTTATTAGATGAGGGCGAGGGACTTACCAACTTCCCATCGATACACCTAGATTTCCTTGGTAGAGATGATTTTGACCAAGACCT
>JAZDKE010000003.1:0-2039 GCA_043803245.1 Chloroflexota bacterium | reverse complement strand
GGTGTACCAATTGCCCGTAAAGATATTAGCCGTTGATGATGACCCGGATATCCTCGATGCCGTGACCTTGATTCTCCAATCGCAGGGCTATGAGGTGGTTACCGTCCGCAGCGGTAGCGCGGCTCTGGCCGCACTTAAAGCTGAAGAACCCGACCTGATGATCCTGGACCTGTTGATGCCGGGAATGGACGGGGTCGCGGTATACAGGGAACTACAAAAACCGGGCTGGTCCAGATTCCGGGATGTACCCATCCTGGCGTTGACCTCGGTGCGGGAGGAGACAGGCCGCCGCCGCTACGAAATCGAGACGGGGGCCGAGTTGCACCTGGTCGAATACCTGGAGAAACCGATAGCCCCGGAGACCCTGCTCTACCGCGTGAGCGAGCTCATCAGAAGAAGAAAAGGCTTGATGGTAGCCAATTAAATTGGGAGGCGATCATACATGCAAAAAAGAGCCAAGATACTTCTGGTTGACGATGACCGTGATTTCATTGAGGTGACCAGGACCGTTTTGGAAAGCAAGCCCTATCAGGTAGTCACCGCCACCAACGGCGATGAGGCGCTGCGCGTAGCCAAGAGAGAAAAACCCGACCTCATATTGCTGGATATCATCATGCCGGTAAAGGATGGTTTTACCGCGGCCGAGCAACTTAAAAAGGATATACAGCTCAAAAAAATACCGATTGTCATGCTTACAAGCTTCGCCCAGACCGGCCAGGGGTCAGCGCTGCCGCGTGCCCGGGGGATGGGGCTCCAGACCGAAGACTACCTGGAGAAACCCATCAGCCCCAAAGACCTGCTGTCGGCTGTAGAAAAACAGCTTAAGAAGGCGGGCGCCTGATGGCGTTAGGCCAGGCGTCCCCCCAACTTGTACAGATGCAGTCATTTTCCCAAATCAGCGGTCCGTGACCGATTTGACGGGCGAGCGTGTGTAAATTTATAGCGGAGGTGATTTGATGGTAAAAGAGCTTCCCGTAATCTACCTGCAGACGGCGGCCTGCAGCGGCTGCGTGGTCTCGATAATTAACTCGGCCAGCCCCACCATCAAGAACATTCTTATCGACCAGGTAGTCCCCGGTGTGCATGTCAACCTCAGGTTTCACCCGGTAATCATGGCTGCCGCCGGCGAGCTGGCGCTCAAAGCCATCGATACCACGGTAAAAGAGGAAAAAGGCAACTACGTCCTGGTGGTGGATGGGGCCATACCCACCGCGGACGGCGGCATCTACGGCGCCATAGGGGAGAGGAATGGGAAGCCGGTGAGGATGGGGGACAGGGTGGCGGAGCTGGCCCGGGACGCCCTGGCGGTCATCGCCCTCGGCACCTGCGCCGCCTTCGGCGGCATATCCGGCGCCGCCCCGAACCCTACCGGCTGCCAGCCGGTCAAGAAGTTCCTTGATTCAAGAGGCATCGCCAAGCCGCTGGTGAATATATCCGGCTGTCCGCCCCATCCCGACTGGTTTGTCGGTACGGTGGGCGGCATTTTGTTAAACGGCCTGCCCAGGGCAGAAGACCTGGATGACAACCTCAGGCCGCTGGCCTTCTACGGCAAGCTGATCCACGAGAACTGCCCGCGCCGCGCTTATTTTGACGAGGGCAAGTTCGCCAAGAAGCCCGGTGAGGAGGGCTGCCTCTACGAGCTCGGCTGCAAGGGCCCGATAACCTACGCCGACTGCCCGCTGCGGCGCTGGAACAATGGTACCAACTGGGTGATCGGCGCCGGCGCCCCCTGTAACGGCTGCACGCAGCCGGAGTTCCCTGACCTGACGGCGCCCTTCTACAAGAAACTCGTCGACGTTGACCTGCCTACCATCGGCGCTTACTGGGCAACTGCGAAGGAGGAGAAGAAGTAATGGGCAAAGTAATTATCGACCCAATGACCAGAATAGAAGGCCATCTTAAAATGGAGGCGGTGGTGGAAGGCGGAGTGGTCAAGGACGCCCGCGCCACCGGTAATCTCTTCCGCGGTCTTGAAATTATATTGAAAGGCAGGGACCCGCGGGATGCCCAGATTATAACGCAGCGCATCTGCGGGGTCT
>JAZDKE010000002.1:0-2631 GCA_043803245.1 Chloroflexota bacterium | reverse complement strand
CAGACAATATGATACTCCGTGCGGTAAACCCCGTGCCCAGATAACTTCGTTTCCACGCATCTATTTTACTCCACATATCGCCGCCTATTCATTCACCCACGGGCAAAGCCCGTGGAACTCTGCCCTTCGGGTTATTAGAAGTATCTGGGCTCTACGTGCTCGCAGGATTTTTGTTGCTGATAATCCCCAAATACTCAGAGAAGATTGGTGGCCATTGGAACCTACCGAAGCAAAGATTAGATACTGGGGAAGCGTTGAGAAAGCGTTTAAGACCAACTATGAAGCTGTAAATGCGAAAGGTAAGGCACTCCAACTGATTGTGCCTTTGCTGGGAATAGAAGTAATTTCTTTAATCGCTTGGTTATTTCTTCTTTGAGGTTTTATCTTGTTTAAGAACAGCAACTTTAGGGTCACGAGGTTTATTGGATGGTTGTTTGTCCTGTTTCTTTTCTTCCGGCATAAATCACCTCTCATGAAAGGCTGAAGCCAGTATATATGGGGACTATACCAAAATGCAAGAGAACCAACGGGGTATTAAGATATGTTTGCCCGTTTTATCATTGAAAACCGGCGCCATCACCTTTTTCCCCTGCGGCATCGCGGCCGTAATCTTTGTGTCTCTGGGCAGACCGGAGTTTAACGCGGCAAAACCGCAGCTCACTTCCCCCACCGTTTAAGCCTTTTCACAACCGCGTCCACGTAGACCTTCGCCAGATTCTTGCCGTGCTTTGGTATGCGCGCCCGCTTCTTACGGAGCTTTGCCTCCCGGCGCGCCTGCCTGGTTTCGATGTCGCGGTCGTTCATCTGGCCACCTTAACGAACTCCAGCCCCTGGCGCAGCTCATAGATGCGGTCGCGGAATAGGGCCGCCTTTTCGAACTCTAAGTTACGGGCGGCGGCCTTCATCTGCACCTGGAGGTCCTTGATGAGACGGCTGATTTCCTCCCGGTCGGTGGGAGCGGCGGCGTAGGGGGCGCGCTCCTCGGCCACCGCCTTCACCCTCTCGGTGATGTCCCTGATGGCCTTGCGTATCCCCTGCGGGGTGATGTTGTGCTCGCGGTTATAGGCCTCCTGGATGCGGCGGCGGCGCTGGGTCTCCTCGATAGCCCGCCGCATGGAGTCGGTCACCTCGTCGGCGTACAAGATAGCGTGGCCATCGATGTGGCGGGCGGCACGCCCCATAGTCTGTATCAAAGCCTGCTCGGAGCGCAGGTAGCCGGCCTTGTCAGCATCCAGTATCGCCACCAGGCTCACCTCGGGCAGGTCAAGCCCTTCCCGCAGCAGGTTGATACCCACCACCACGTCGTAAATACCCAGGCGCAGGTCGCGCAGGATTTCCACCCGCTCCAGGGTTTCGACTTCGGAATGGAGGTAGTGGGTCTTGGTGCCCATCTCGATTAAATAGTCGGCCAGCTCTTCGGCCATGCGCTTGGTCAGGGTGGTCACCAGGCAGCGCTCACCGCGCGCCGCCCTGGTCTTAATCTGGTGCAGCAGGTCGTCAACCTGCCCTTTGATTGGTTTAACCTCGACGGTAGGCTCAAGGAGGCCGGTAGGACGCACCAGTTGCTCGGCCACCTGCTGGCTGTGCCGGTACTCGTACTCGGACGGCGTCGCCGAAACGTAAATCACCTGGTTCAAGTGCTCATTGAACTCGTCAAAACTGAGGGGGCGGTTGTCCAGGGCCGAGGGCAGGCGGAAGCCGTACTCCACCAGCGTCTCCTTGCGCGTCCGGTCGCCGTGGTACATGCCGCGCACCTGGGGCAAAGTCATATGCGACTCGTCAATGAACATCAGGTAGTCATCGGGGAAGTAGTCCAGCAGCGTCCAGGGAGCGCTGCCCGGGGCACGCCCGGCGAGGTGGCGCGAGTAGTTCTCGACGGCATTGCAGTAGCCCGTCTCCTGGAGCATTTCCAGGTCGTAGTTGGTGCGCATCTCCAGGCGGGCCGCCTCAAGCAGCTTGCCCTTTGCCTTTAGTTTGACCAGCTCCTCGGCAAGCTCCTGCTTGATACCCTCGATGGCCGCCGCCAGCCGGTCGTGGGAGGTGACGAAGTGCTTGCCGGGGTAGACGTCAATCTCGCTAAGCTCCTTGAGCAACTCCCCGGTCAGCGGGTCTATCCGCACGATACGCTCGATTTCGTCACCGAAGAACTCGACTCGCAGCGCTATCTCCTCGTAGGTCGGCAGTATCTCCAGGGTATCGCCGCGCACGCGGAACCGGCCACGGGTAAAGTCCATATCGTTACGCTGGTACTGCATGTCCACAAGCTGCCGCAGCACCTTCTGCCGGGGGTAGCTCTGGCCTTTTTTCAGGCTTAACACGAAGCTGCGGTACTCCTCGGGTGAGCCCAGGCCATAGATGCAGGAGACCGAGGCCACGATGACTACGTCCCGCCGCTCGAAAAGGGCGCGGGTGGCGGCGTGGCGCAGCTTGTCAATCTCGTCGTTGATGTCACTGTCCTTCTCGATATAGGTGTCAGTGGCCGGCAGGTAGGCCTCGGGCTGGTAGTAGTCGTAGTAGCTCACGAAGTACTCCACGGCGTTAGCCGGGAAGAACTCGCGGAACTCGCTGTAAAGCTGGGCGGCTAGTGTCTTGTTGTGGCTGATGACCAGGGTGGGACGGTTCACCCGCTCA
>JAZDKE010000001.1:0-21182 GCA_043803245.1 Chloroflexota bacterium | reverse complement strand
CCTGCCCAGCCGGTCCCGGCTAGCTTCCAGCGCCTGTTGCTGCTTTGCCACCACCGCTACGGGCGCCTTGCTCCGAAAGGCATTATCGGCGAGCAGAGCTTCCAGGCGGGCAACCTCGCTCTGGCACCGGGCAATTTCCTGCTCCAGCCGTCCTTTCTCTTCTTCCACGTCCAGCAGACTGGCCATGGGCAGGACTACCTCGGTCTCGGCGAGTACCATCACCAGGTTCTGGCTGGCGTCCAACCCCTCAGGCCGCCGTTCCAGGAACGCCACCGGCCGGGCGCGGGCCAGTGTCTCGATGACCCCGAGGTGAGGGCTGAGCGAGGACTTCAGTTCTCCGGCAAAAATCCTCACCTCAACCCATCGGTCGGCAGCCACCTGGTAGTGCGCCCGGGCATTGCGCACCGCCCGCACAATCTCAATCACCGAGCGCATCACGCTTTCCGCCTGGGGGTCGGCGCCGTCGCCAGTCTCGGGATAGGGGGCAATCATGATTGATGCCGCCGGGGCAAATTCCCCGGGCATACGGTTTTTAAGGTTCTGCCAGAGCTCTTCCGTGATGAAAGGCATGAAGGGGTGCAGCAGGCGGAGCGAGGTCTCCAGCACCCTGGCCAGCACCGGCTGCGGCGAGGCCAAATCCCCGGTTCGCAGGCGGGTCTTGGCAATCTCGATGTACCAGTCGCAGAAATCACCCCAGACAAACTCGTAGATGTGCCGCTGCGCCTCGCCGAACTGGAACTCCGCCATCAAGCGGTTGGCGCTGGCAACCGTCGCCCCGAGCCGGGACAAAATCCAGCGGTCTTCAACCGGCAGCTCCGACCGGTCAAAGTCAGCCGTTGCCTTTTCCGGCTCGATATTGCGCACCACGAAGCGCGCGGCGTTCCAGAGCTTGTTGGCGAAGTTACGGGCCGCGGCCAGACGCTCGGGGGCAATCTTGATATCGTTACCCGGCGAGGTGCCGGTGGTGAGCGCCATGCGCAGGGCGTCGGTGCCGTATTCCTCAAGCGTGGCGAGGGGGTTGAGCACGTTGCCCCTGACCTTGCTCATCTTATCACCCTTTTCGTCCCGCACCAGGCCGTGGAGATAGACGGTGCGGAAAGGAATCCCGCCGGTATCCTCCAGTCCCATCATAATCATCCGGGCCACCCAGAAGAACAAAATGTCGTAGCCCGTTTCCATGACCGTGGTGGGGTAGAAGTAGCGGAAGTCCTCGGTATCATCAGGCCAGCCCAGGGTGCTGTGAGGCCAGAGCGCCGAGCTGAACCAGGTATCCAGCACGTCGGGGTCCTGCTCCAGCCTGGTAGAGCCGCACTTGGGGCACGAGGCAGGCGTTCCCAACGCGGCGATGGTCTGGCCGCAGTCCGTACAGTACCAGACCGGGATGCGGTGCCCCCACCAGAGCTGGCGGCTCACGCACCAGTCCCGGATGTTCTCCATCCAGTTGAGATAGACCTTGGTGAAGCGCTCCGGTATGATGGTAATCCGGCCGTCCCTGACCGCCTCAATCGCCGGCTGCGCCAGGGGCGCCATCCGGACAAACCACTGTTTTGAGGCGATAGGCTCGATAATGGCGATACAGCGCTGGCAGTGCCCCACCGCGTGGCGGTAGGGTTCAATCCTTACCAGCAGCCCGGCCTTCTCAAGGTCGGCCACGATGGCCTTTCGGCAGGCGAAGCGGTCCCGCCCCCGGTAAGGCCCGGCGTTTTCGTTCATGGTGGCATCGGGGTTTAAGATATTTATCAGGGGCAGATTATGACGCCTGGCCACCTCGAAGTCCACCGGGTCGTGGGCCGGGGTGATTTTAACCGCGCCGGTGCCGAAAGCGGTACTAACCGCCTCATCGGCGATGATGGGGATTTCCCGATTAACAAATGGTAACCGAAGCACTTTGCCCACCAGCTTCTGATAGCGCTCGTCCCCCGGATTTACCGCCACCGCGGTATCGCCTAAAATCGTCTCGGGGCGGGTGGTGGCCACGGTGATATATTCCCCCTTATTCTCCGCCAGAGGGTAGCGGACATACCACAGGTGACCGTCCAGGTCATTATGGTCCACCTCAAGGTCGGAGAGGGCGGTGGCGCAGCGGGGGCACCAGTTGATAATCCTTTCCCCCCGGTAGATGAGACCCTTCTTATAGAGATTGACAAAGACGGTGCGCACCGCTTTGCTCGGGCCTTCGTCCAGGGTGAAACGCTCCCGGCTCCAGTCGCAGGAAACCCCGAGCCGCTGGTGCTGCTGGCCGATGGTGTGGCGGCAGCTTTCCGCCCACTTACGCACCCTCGCCTCGAATTCCTCTCGGCCAATCTTATAGCGGCTCGTACCCTCTTTGGCAAGTTGTTTCTCCACCACCACCTGGGTGGCGATACCGGCGTGGTCAATCCCGGGCAGCCACAATGTCGGCTCGCCCCGCATGCGGTGCCAGCGTATCATGATGTCTTCCAGGACGGCGGTGAGAGCGTGCCCGACGTGGAGCTCGCCGGTGACGTTGGGCGGCGGCATGATGATGACAAAAGGCTTCTTTTTATGGTCTATCTTCGGGGTGAAATAGCCCATTTGAAGCCAGAACCGGTACCACTTCTGCTCCACTTTCTGCGGCTCATAGGCCTTGGGCATCTCTTCGATATTCGCAGTCGGCGTCATCCCCGAATCCTTCCCTTGACGATATATTGCAGCATATTTAGCTTAGTACCCTATCCCCTTTAATCCCCTTCCCCTGGGGGATTTATATGGGGAAGGGGAAACTATTTATTTTAAGAGAGGGAGACCTCTCTTGGACTCTCCTACTCCATCCAGTATTTCGGCTTTGCCTTATAAGTGCCACTTGCCCTAAAGTCCCTGAGTTGCCTCAAAAGTCAATCATCCAATTTCAATAGAGTCTCAGGCGTTTCCAATCTAACCTTAATACCATCTGCCTTCTCAATCTCAAATTTTCGTTTCCTCGCGCTATCATCAAAACCTGTCTGTGAGACGGCAATTATTTCCTTAATAGGTTTGGGCACAGCCGGATGAAGTTTGGCGTTCGTGACAAATTCACTTAGAACATTGTACTTAATTTGAAACACTTTCGACTGGATGGGAGTCCCTTGCGGGGTAATGCCATCTACACCCTTATCTGGCTTGGGTTTGGTCGCTTTGTAAAACTCATTTAACCCATGCCTCGAATGCTAAGCCATCCATCTCTTGAACCTCACCCAGGTCACGGGTCACATACTTTGCCTGGTCAAAAAGTGCATGGCTACGATTCTGTATGACCTGAAACGCAGTAGGTAACTTGCCTTTCTCTCTCGGTGAAGTATCAATATCTATCCCTATCCACTGGCGGTTTAATTTGCTAGCCACGATTACAGTAGTCCCGCAACCACAAAACGGGTCTAAAACAGTAGCTCCTTCATTACTGGACGCCTTTATGATTCGTTCGAGCAAGGCCTCTGGTTTTTGTGTAGGATAACCTACCCTTTCATCTCGACCATGCCTACCCGTGAGTGGTTGTATATCAATCCACCAATCGTTAGGAATTTTGCCTTCATCATAGTAGTAAGTGTATGTCTTGCCATTGGCTATGCGCTCTCTATATATTCTTCCATCTTTATCAATGAGATTGAATGGAGTTACCGACTTAGGAGATATAAGCTCATAAGGAATATGAATATCTTTTTCGTTGAATATATACTTCTCTGACTTGGAATACCAAAATATAGTGTCGTGCTTTCTTGCAAAAGTCCTTTTGCTTTTACCGGCATTAGGATAACACCACAATATTTCATTTATGAAATTACTATCACCAAATATTTCATCCATAATCATTTTTAGGTAATGTGATGCTCGCCAATCACTATGCAAATAGATGCTGCCTTTGGGGTTCAAAACATGATGACAAGCCTGAAGCCGTTCCATCATGTAATAGAGGTATGATGCAAAGTCTGGCCGTCTTAAAGCGATGTGCCTTAACCATTCGGGTGCTTTCTCTCTCATAACATCAGCCTTTTCCGCCCAGAAACGCTTAGAATCCTCATAGGATACTTCCATAGCTTCTGGTCGCCATTCCCCCTTCTGCACTTTGCCGGTAAAGAATGGCGGGTCAAGATAGATAAGGTCTACGGAATTGGGGTCGATATCATGTTTTAAGACAAAGAGACAGTCGCCATGATAAAACTTTCCCATATTATCACCTATTAAACCTTACTACTCTGGGAGCCTATTTACTCCTATATTGCAGCAGCCCCACCACCCTGTCCAGTATCTTATCGGCCACGACGGGTTTGGGGAGCACCGGCAGGCTCTCTTCCCGGCCGTCCCGGCCGATGATGGTCACTTTGTTGGTGTCAGCGCCGAACGTGCTCGCCGGTTCGGTGATGTCGTTGGCTACTATTATGTCAAGCTGCTTGGCCGCCAGTTTCTTGCGGGCAGAGGCCACCGGGTCGCCGCTCTCGGCGGCAAAGCCCACCCGGACGAAATTCCCCCGGGCTTCCGCCAGGATATCGGGCGTCCCGACCATCTCCAGATTTAGACCGGCTGTCCCTTTTTAATCTTCTTGAGGGCAGCCGTTTTAGGCCGGAAGTCGGCCACCGCCGCCGCCATTATCAGGGCATCGCAGGCAGCGGTCGCTTTCTCAACCGCCGCCTTCATTTCTCCGGCGGTGGCGACCGGGATAACCTCGACGCCATATGGCTCCGGCAACGCCGCCGCCGAAACCAGCGTGACTTTAGCGCCCCGGTTGCGCGCGGCTTCGGCCAGAGCGTAGCCCATTTTACCCGAAGAACGGTTACCGATGAAGCGCACCGGGTCAATGGGCTCCCTGGTGCCGCCGGCAGTGACCACGATATGCCGCCGGGACAGGTCGCCGTTTTGGCCCAGCACCTGCTCGATGGCACCCAGTATTTTTTCCGTCCCGGGAAGACGCCCGGCGCCGATGTCACCCGAGGCCAGGCGGCCGGTCTCCGGCTCAACAAAGACAAAACCCCGTGATTTCAGCTTCTGGATGTTCTCCTGGGTAGCGGTATTGGTGTACATGTTATGGTGCATGGACGGCGCGATGATGACCGGGGCCGTGGTCGCCAGCACGGTGGCGCTGAGGACATCGTCGGCCAGGCCGGCCGCCAGCTTGGCGATAATATTGGCCGTGGCCGGCGCGATAACCACGATGTCGGCCTCACCGGCCATCTTTATATGGCTGATGTCAGGTTTCCCCGGCGCCGCGAACATGCTGGTTGCCACCTCGTTGCCGGTGAGAGAGCTGAAGACCAGAGGTGAGATAAACTCGGTGGCCGACGCCGTCATCACCACTTTCACCCGGGCACCGGCCCTGGTCATCAGGCTGGCAAGGTCGGCCGTCTTATAGACCGCAATACCGCCGGTTACACCGAGCAAGACTTTCTTATTTTCAAGCATAGCGTCTCCTTTTTCCCCGGCTAGGGCTGGTTCATCTCGTAAATAATTCTGAGTCCGGTGAGGATGAGTTGCTGGTTAACCTTTTCGATGACCCTGGTCTCTTTGGCCAGGACCTCCGAGTCACCGCCGGTGGCCACCACCAGCGCCTTTTTCGGTAGCTCCTGCTGTATGCGCGCCACAATGCCCTCAATCAGGCCGACGTAACCGAAGATAATGCCCGACTGCATGGCGGCAATGGTATTAGTGCCGATGGCCTTTTTCGGACGGGACAGTTCCACCCTGGGCAGCGCCGCCGCCCGCTCGAAAAGCGCCTCGGCGGCGGTGTTGATGCCCGGGGCAATCGCCCCACCCAGGTACTCCCCTTCCGCCGACACCGTGTCAAAGGTGATGGCCGTTCCGGTGTCGATGATAATCACCGGGCCACGGTAAAGATGATGGGCGGCGGCGGCGCTCACGATGCGGTCGCTGCCCACCTCGCTGGGATTATCCATGCGTATCGCCACCCCGGTCTTCACCCCGGCCTCGACCACCAGCGGCACCGTCCGGCAGTAGTGCTGGAACAGCTCCTGAAATACGGGCGTCAGCGGCGGCACCACGCTGCACATGGCGGCTCCTTTGATATCGGATACCGCCAGCCCCTCGTGGTTAAGCAGGAAATAAAGCAGGGCGGCGTGCTCATCAACCAGGCGGTGGACATCGGTGGCGATGTTCCAGGTAGCCCGGAGCTTTTCTCCTTCATAGATGCCCAGCTTGATGCGGGAATTACCAACATCAGCGACTAGCAGCATGGCCGCCTCCCCTAAAGTATTTTTTCAGCTCACGGCAGACTTCTTCCGGGTATCGGGCGCTGAAGCGGATGTCCTGGAGCATCTCCTGGTAGCAGCAATCACTCGCTTCAATATCCAGAAAAGTCATCCGCGCCACGAGCCTCGCCTGCGTCCAGAAGTGGGCGTCGCCCTCCCTTCCCGAAACCAGCAGCAGGTTGAAACTGTAGTAATTGCGGTCGTGCATATATTGAAACACCGATAGAAGCCCATCGGCAAAGTCCCCGAGTTCAGCCTCGGGAATATCAAAAAAAGACCACCGCCGGGGGAACAGCGCCATCACATCGAGCACCCGGCTCCGGGGAGCGAAGGGCACCAGCCAGGCGACACTGCCGGTGCTGGCAACGTAGCGCTCGTCCCGCGCCTTCTCCGCTTCAAGAAGGTCGGTCCAGAAGCAGGTCCCGTTATCGCGGTAGTAGCGGGACGAGGCCTCCAGGAGTTCTTTCTGATACGGCGGGGGCTGGTAAGTCGCTTCGGGCTGAAGGTGAGGGTGCACCACCGAGCCGCCGGCCGGGGGCATATAGTTCCAGCCGACATAAAAGTTCTCTGCCTTCGGGTCATAGTCCCGCACTCGCTTGAGGTACTGCTGGCAGCCAATCAGGGCATCGGTCAACATCTTCCGGCCAAACTCGTTAAGCGCCACAAAATGCTGCCGGGAAATCACCGCCACCGCGCTGTAAGGCGCATAAGAACGGAGATTGGGGAATATCACGGTCTGGCCGACCCGCAGCCGTCCCTCGGGCACCAGCTCCGCGACGAATTTCGGGGTGGCCGTTTCAATCTTCCCGGGACAGAAAGGACAGTCCATGCCGAGCGATTTTTCGATAACCGCCCCGAGGTCTTTCCGTGGTACGGTCGTATCTGAAAGCCGATAGATGAAGGCCGGCTTCCCGGTGAGGGGGTCAGACCGGAGTTCAATGGGCTGCACCCGCTCCCGAAAACCGTCCTTCGGGTCAAGGAAACGGGAGCCAAAGCCCTCTTTCTTAAACGCGATGGCCAACGCTATTTTCCTTTTAGCTCTTTGATGGTCTTCGGGAGCACCCCGAGCAGGTCGCTTGCGGTCATACCGGCGTCGCCCAGCTCGCGCCTCACCGTTTCCGCGGCGGCGCCGTGGAGATAGACGCCCAGGCAGGCCGCCTCGAAGAGCGCTAGCCCCTGGGCCACCAGTCCGGCAATAATACCGGCCAGGACATCACCCGTGCCCGCCGAAGCGAGTCCCGGATTGGCCACCGGGCTAACCCGGCACTCGCCGCCGGGCCCGGCGATAACGGTGTAAGCCCCTTTGAGCACGATGACCTTATGCCATTCCGAAGCCAGCCCGCGACAGACATCAATCCGGTTTTTCTGTATCTCGGCCACCGGCGTGCCGGCGAGGCGAGCCATCTCCCCAGGGTGCGGCGTCAGTATCGCTTCCCGGGTAAACTCCCGCCACCACCTGGGAACACCGGCCAGAGCGTTCAAGGCATCGGCGTCAAGCACCAGTCCGGGCGCCTCCTTACGTCTTTGCAGGAGCGACTTGACCAGCATACTCACGCTGCGGTTTTTCCCCAGACCGCAGCCGATGAGCAAGGCCTGGTACTCATCCAGATGCGACGCAATCTCCTTCGCCGCCGGGGCAGCCACGGTACCGGCGTCTGTCTCTGCGAGCGGCAGGTAAGTGACCTCGGTGAGCTTGGCGGCCAGGACCGGCAGCAGGCTCCGGGGTGTCGCCAGGGTGACCAGTCCCGCCCCCACCCGGACCGCGCCGCTGGAAGCGAGGTAGGCCGCGCCGGGGTAGTTAATCGAGCCGGCCACCACCAGCACCCGGCCAAAGCTACCCTTGTTGGCGACAAGCGGCCGCGCCGGCAGCGTTTCTTTAGCCCATGACCGGGTAATCAGCTCCGCCGTTGTCGGCACCACCATATCATCCGGGATGCCGATGTCAACCACCGTAATTTCTCCGGCTCTCTCGGCACCGGGCAGATTAAACAGGCCCACCTTGGGAAAAGCCAGGGTAATGGTGTGGTCAGCGTAAAGGCAGGCGTCGGCGGCGGCGCCGGTATCGGCATCAAGGCCAGAGGGCAAGTCCAGGGCGATGACGCGAAGAGCGGGCCGTTCCCTCCGGGCGCGGGCCACCCGTTCCAGGGCACTGGCGAAGACACCTCCCAGTGGTCGGAGTTTACCGGTGCCGAAGAGGGCGTCAATCACGATGCTGGCGCTAAGCAGGCTGGCTTCGAAGCGCCCCAGGTCACTGTCCTCGCCAGCCGTAATGATGTTGATGCTTCTTTCCCGCACCATCTCCAGATTGGGGTCATCGGCAGGCCGCTCGCCGGCCAGCCAGACACTCACCCGGGCACCCCAGCCGAAAAGATAGCGGGCGCAGACCAGCCCGTCACCACCGTTATTGCCCGGCCCGACCATGATGAGGACGTTCTCTCCGGCAACGTCCGCCACAATCCGCCGGACTTCCTCGGCCACCGCCCGGCCGGCGTTCTCCATCAGGCTAGCCGTAGCCAGACCTCTGGCGGCGCATTCGGCCTCCGCCTGGCGCATCTGAACGCTATTTACGATTTTCATGCTAATCACCTAACAGATTGGCGTTTAGAGTGTAGCAGTATCAACGGTCACGGTCAACCGGAAAAAGCCGTTCGAGCTTGCGGCGCATCGCCTCCCGGTGGCTGCCCCGCCAGTATATTCGGCGGCAGGCGGGGCATTCCAGGAAATCCGCCTGCGTCCGGTAGACATAGGGCGGCACCCGCCTTTTAACTGCTTCCTTTGGCATGGCTCCAAGCGGCTGGTTACATTCCAGACAGCGGGTGAAGGGCTCGAAGTGACCATCCAGGCCCAGTTCGCTAATCACCTGCTGCATCTGGCGCTCCGGCTGGTCGCTTGTGACCAGGACTACCCGCAGCCGGCCGCTTGTCGCCACCCAGCGCTTTACGATATGGTGATCGCGGGTGATGATGACCCGGCCTTCCTTTAGCGCCTGGCTAATCATCTCGGCATCGTCGCCATCCTTGAAAAAAACGGCGTCGTAGCCCATCATCCGCAGCCACCGGGCCAGCTTGCCCGCGTTGGTGTCCACCATGAACTTGAGACCGGCACCCATCCTTACCCCCGGTCTAGAGCTTCAGGCGCATACCTTCCGAAGCCAGCACAATATCGGCTTCAAGCTCACGGCTCACCGCGGCCACTTCCCGGGCGATTTCTTCCTCAAAGAACGGGTTCATATGTACCAGGACAACCCGGGGCAGATAGCCTTTCAGCTTGCGGAAGCCGGTAAGCTCCTGTTTCAGCAGCCCCGGCGTCAGGTGGCCCGCCTCCAGACTGAAGCCAGGCAAACGGTCGGGGGCGGTAACCTCGATGATTAACAAATTGGGCGCGATTTTCCGCCAGCACGCCTCAAGGCCGGGGCCGGTGTCACCGCTGTAAAACAGAGTCTTACCGCCGGGAGAGGTAACCTGGTAACCGTGGGTGGGCACGGCGTGGCTCACCGCCACCGGCGTGACCCGGTAACCGCCGACCACGGCCTCGGTATCCGGCGTCAGCGCAGTGTATTTTATCGCGGGGGCTTTCTCGGGCCGCCGGCTAAAATCGGGGTAAAGCTCGCCGTCCATCAGATGACTGGAAAGGACGCGAAGGACCTCGCCGGTGGCGCAGACCTCAACGCTGCCGCCTTGAAGAAATAAGTTCATCGCCAGCAGGGGGACGTCCCGGATGTGGTCAAAATGGTGATGAGTGAGCAGCACCGCCGTTATCTTTCGCTGTTCTTCGAAGGTAAGTCCCGAGGTGAGACCGCCGGCGTCCAGGGCCAGAACGCCGTCCACCAGGATACTGGCGCAACGGGAGCTTGTCGACTCGCAGTTATGGGCCCCCAGAAAGCGGACTTCCAACTTTCTGCCTCTTTTACCAGCGGCTATTCCCCCCACTATCAAGCGGGGCATCATCGGCTAATATGCGGAGACAATTTATTTTACCATAAGTCCTCACCCGCCACACCCGGCAAGCCTAAAAAAACCGGGGCGCGCCCGGTTCCGGCACGCCCCGTAAACTCATCCGTCTAAAAACGGGCTAACTCTTACTTCTTTTCCAGGACAACCGCCATCCCCTGGCCGCCGCCGATGCACAGCGTCGCCAGACCGTAGCGCAGGTTAGTGCGCAGCATCTCGTAGAGCATGGTGACGATGATGCGCGCGCCGGTGCAGCCGATGGGGTGGCCCAGCGAGATGCCGCTGCCGTGGGGGTTGGTCTTCTCCAGGTCGAGACCAAGCTCCTTGATGACGCTAAGGGCCTGAGAAGCGAAGGCTTCGTTAACCTCGAAGACACCAATGTCTTTGACGCTCAAACCCGCCAGCTTCAAGGCTTTCCAGCTCGCCGGCACCGCACCCAGTCCCATGTAGGCCGGGTCAACGCCGCCGGAGGCATAGCTTTTTACCGAGGCCAGGGGCTTAAGACCAAGCTCTTTAGCTTTTGCCGCCGACATCAACACCAGCGCCGCCGCACCGTCGGTGATGCCCGAGGCATTACCCGCCGTCACGGAACCGCCGGTCTTGAACACCGGGGGCAATTTGCCCAGCGCCTCCATCGAGGTCTCCCTGGGGTGCTCATCGGTATCGAAGAGAGCGACCTCTTTCTTTTGCCGAATTTCAACCGGCACGATTTCCCGCTTGAAGATGCCGTCCTTGATGGCTTTGAGCGCTCGCTCGGCGCTCGACAGTGCCAGCTTGTCCTGGTCTTTGCGGGTGATGCCGTACTTCTCGGCGATGTTTTCCGAGGTACAGCCCATGTGATAGTTGTAAAAGGTCTCCCACAGACCGTCGCAGACCAGGCCGTCAACCATCTCGGCGTTGAACAGCCGGGCCCCCCAGCGGGCCTTGGGCATGTAATAGGGAACCTGGCTCATATTTTCCATGCCGCCGGCGATGATTACCTCGGCATCCCCCGTCCTGATAGCCTGGGCAGCCAGCGCGACCGCTTTCATGCCCGAGGCACAGACTTTATTCACGGTGAAGGCATTCGTCTCTTTGGGAATGCCGCCGTAAATCGCCGCCTGGCGGGCGGTGTTCTGGCCCTGCCCCGCCTGGAGCACGTTGCCCATAATGACCTCGTCTATCTGGACACCTTTCAGGGAGTCATCCCAGTCCTGGTTCTGCCGCTCTAAGTCAATGAGTCCCTTGTCCAAAGCTTTGGGAGCGTAGCCCAGCACTTCGGCGTCCACTTTGGGCTTGAGCCCCGTCTTTTTCATGGCACCTTTAATCGCGGTGCCGCCCAGACGGGCTACCGGTATATCTTTTAAGGCGCCCCCAAAATTACCGATGGCCGTCCTTGCCGCGCCGACAATAACCACTTCGCTCATCGGGTCCTCCCTACTCAACGTTAAAACTGGCGGCTAGTACTGGTAAAAACCCTTCCCGCTCTTCCGCCCGAGCCAGCCCGCCGCTACCATCTTCTTGAGCAGCGTGGGCGGCGCGAACTTCGGGTCTTTTAACTCATCATAGAGGGCGTTGGCGATGAAGAGGATGGTATCAAGCCCCACCAGGTCAGCCAGCTGGAGCGGCCCCATGGGATGGTTGAGTCCCAGGCGCACGCCGGTGTCGATTTGCTCGGCGGTGGCCACGCCGTTCTGTACCATGGTGATGGCGTGCAAGATGAAGGGATTTGCCAGCTGGTCAACCACGAAAGCCGGGACATCCGGCACCACGATAACCGTCTTGCCGATAGCCTCACCAAATTTCCTGGCGGACTCCACCGTCTGGTCACTGGTGATGATGGTCTTAATCACCTCAAGCAGCTTCATCACCGGCACCGGGTTGAAGAAATGCATGCCGACGACCTGCTCGGGCCGCTTGGTCGCCTTGGCCATATCAATCACCGAGAGGCAAGAGGAGTTGCTTGCCAGGATGGCGTGCTTGGGAGCCACATGGTCCAGGTCGGCAAAGACCTTCTTTTTCAAGTCCATGTTCTCAATGACAGCCTCGATTATCAGGTCGCGGTCACCAAAATCCTTGGTACTAGTCGTGCCCCGGATGCGTTTCAGAGTTGCTTCTTTATCCTCCTGAGAAATCCGGCCTTTTTCGACGCTGCGCGCCAGTATCGAACTGATGGCGTTCATCCCCTTTTGTAAAAGCTGGTCGTTTATCTCGGAGACGACCACATCATAGCCTGCCTGGGCTGCCGCCTGGGCGATACCGCCCCCCATAATACCGCAGCCGACCACCCCGACCTTCTTGATTTCCATAGCTTGCTTACCTCCGTTTCGCTGGTTTTTACTTAGCCTTGAAAGACGCTTTTCTCTTCTCGATGAAAGCCTTAGTGCCCTCATCAAAGTCCTCGGTGCTGGTGCAATAGGCGTTGAGCATATATTCCAATCTCAGGCCATCATCAAGCGGCATCTCCTGCCCCCGGAGCATAGCCTGTTTGGCCGCCCGCACCGCCAGGGGCGCCGCCTTGCAGATGGTCTGCGCCCACTCGATAGCCGTAGGCACGACCCTGTCCACCGGCACCACGATGTTAACCAGGCCGATGCGATATGCCTCCTGGGCATCAATCAGCTTGCCCGTAAAGAGCATCTCCGCCGCCTTGCAAGTGGGTATCATCCGGGGCAAACGCTGGGTGCCGCCGTCACCGGGAATGAGTCCCAGGGTCACCTCGGGCAGTCCCAGACGGGCGTTCTCCCCGACAATCCTGATGTCGCAACCCAGGGCCACTTCCAGGCCACCGCCCAGGCAAAACCCCTTGATAGCGGCGATAAGTGGCTTCCAGATATCCAGGCGGCGGGTGTGGGAGCGGGGAAAAGCCCACATCTTCTGGCAGTTGTCCCTGAGGAAAGGCAGAGTCTCTTTGATATCGGCGCCGGCGCAGAAAGCCTTGTCGCCGCTACCGGTGATAATACCAACCCAGACGCTGTCGTCGTTCTGGAACTCCAGCATCGCTTCTTCCAGTTCCCGGTTCACCTGGATATTGAGGGCATTGAGCGCCTCGGGACGGTTGATGGTGAAAAAAGCGAGCTTGTCTTCTTTTTTATATTCAAGGACGGCCATACTTACCTCCTAGTTTCAAATAAAAGGCACCGGCTGGCTTTAAGCGAGCAGGACACCTCCTCTCCGGGAAATGCTCTAAATCGTGTGGGCAGATAAATGGCGCACCACTGGTATTCTAACAAGGTACGATATCAGTGTCAAGGCAAACTGCGAGTTCCCAGATGGCTTTGAGACGTGTTACGGCCTGGCCGGAAGCGCCCCCACAACCCAATCACGGGCTAGCGCCGGCTGAACCTGTGCACCGCCTCGACCAGGACTTTGACGTTTTCTACCGGCGCTTCCGAGGGAACACCGTGACCCAGGTTGAAAATGTGGCCGCGGGCGCCTTTTCCCTTGGCCAGCGTCTGCCTGGCACGCGCCTCGATTTGCTCGCGGGACTGGAGTAGCACATATGGCTCTAAGTTACCCTGCACGGCGACCTTCGGGCCAAGCTGCGCCACCGCCTTGTCCAGGCTGATGCCATAATCAACGCCGATGACATCGGCCCCGGAGTCTTTGAGCTTGTCCAGCGAGCCGTTAGCGCCCAGTCCAAAGTAGATGATGGGCACCCCCTCGCTCTTGAGGTCGGTGATGATGCGCTTGATATAGGGCAGGTTGAATTCCTGGTAGTCTTCCGGGCTCAGCATACCGGCAAACGAATCGAATAGCATCACGGCGTTGCAGCCAGCCCTCGCCTGGGCCCGCAGGTATTTGGCGGTAAAGCGGCTCACCTTGTCCATCAGGGTGCGGAATACCGGGGTCTCAGCGAATATCTTGTGGCGGATGATATCAAAATTCTTCGAGCTGGCGCCGACCATAAAGGCCGCTACGGTGAGCGGCGAACCGGCGAAGCCTATCAGCGGCACCTTGCTGGCCAGTTCCCGGACGAGTATCTTCTGGGCCTCGTAGACGAAAGACAGGCCTTCTTCCGGCTCCGGGACTACCAACCGGTCGGCATCGGCCTGGCTGCGCACCGGGTTGGTGAAGGATGGCCCCCGGGTTTCATGGTAAACCAGGTCCATCCCCATCGGCACCACCGTGGTCAGGATGTCCGAGAAGAAGATGGCGGCGTCCACCCCCAGAACATCGACCGGCTGGATGGTGACCTCGGCGGTAAGTTCCGGTGTCCGGCAGACGGTGAGGAAATCGTTTTTCGCCATCAGCTTACGGTACCCGGGCAGGACGCGTCCCGCCTGCCGCATGAACCAGACCGGCGTGTAGTCCACTTTCTCGCCCCGGCAAGCCTTTAGAAACGTGTCGTTCATTGTAATACCCCCATTCGCATACTAATCATTATGTCCCGATGTCCCGGCATTTACGGCGACCCGGCCTCTAAGCCGGCTTCGCTGTGCCGGCCAGTGCCTCGGGTGCCACCGTCTTTTCCCGGTAACCCAGCCAGCCAAAGAAGGCCACCCCGATAATACCAATACCCGCCCCAAAATAAAAGGTCGCTTCGATACCGCCCAGGTAATCGTGGATGAAACCGGCCAGTATCGGGCCGACCGCCATACCCACGCTGGTCGCCAGCGACAGGATGGCAATTGTCGAACCCATGCCGAACCGGCGCCCCAGAGTGACCGACAGCGCCGCGTGCCCGGGCATCGAAATTGCCCCTCCCAGACTACGCAGAATAATCAACACCACCAGCGCCACCAGACTACCGGCCAAAGGCACCGCCGCCACCATGGCGAAGTTGAAAATCGTGCCCATAACCACCAGCTTACGCCGGTCAAACTTATCGGCCAGTTGGCCAGTCAGCAGTTGCAGCCATGAGCTCACCAGGAGGGCGCCCCCCACCAGCGCCCCGATATAGAGCCGGCTCAAAGCCAGCTCCTGGTAAGCCCACAGGGGCAGAAAAACGATATATATCGCCATACCGATTTCCAGCGTGGACCGCTGGATGAAAAGCGCTTTGAAAAGGGGGCTGCGGCTGAGAGCCCGAAATGATGGCCGGGGCCGGTCCGCCGGTTTGCGCTCAATAATATCCCGCAGGAAAATGGTGACCGCCAGGAAAGATATCAGGTTCATTACGCCCATGGCCGCAAATGCGTAGTCGATGTTGAACAGGTCAGCCAGAGTCCCGCCCAGGAACGGGCCGGCCGCCGAACCGCTGAAAAAGGCGGTGTTGAAATAGCCCTGCCAGCGGCCCTCCTCGCCCTCAGGCGAAATATCGCCAATCCAAGCACGGGCGACGGGGATAATCATGCCGCTCACGGCACCCTGTATCAAACGGACGATAAGCAGGGAGAGCAGACTATCGGACACTATGTATAGCAGGGAAACGACCGCGTAGATGAGCAGCCCGACGCCCAGAAAGACCTTCCTCCCTTTGCGGTCGGACCAGCGGCCGACCAGGGGCATCACCAGGGCGCGCGAAACCGAGTAACTTCCGGCGATGATACCAATCCAGACGCCAGTGGCGCCGAGGTCAGAAGCGTAGATGGGCAGGATGGGAGTCAGGATACCCACGCCGAGCATCGTGGAAAAGACCGCCAGCCCGATAACGGGGAAGACTTTTTTCACCATCGCGGCTAACTTCCCGGGACAAGCACGCTGCCCGTCGCAGACTTCTTCAAGCTCCCGGTGATAAGTGGAGGACAATCACCCTGGCTATCTAGAGCCATATGGCATCGGGGACTTAAACACCATATAATTGGTATACCAATTACGGCTCAGATTATACCACGTCCCCGATGGCTTTTCAACCGTTTTTCGGGCGGGGTTTCTCATAATGAAATGATATGAGGAATAAACGTCATTTCAGCCGTTTTACAAGGATTAGCTTGTCGTCGCCGGGCGCGTAGAAGTCGGGAATGCGGGCGACGGTTTGGTAGCCCAGTCCGGCATAATAGCGCCGGGTCTTCTCATAAGACGGGATTCCAGAAGTCTCGATGACGGCCAGCCTGCCCCCGGCCTCCCGCACGTTCTTCAGGGCAGACGTCATCAGGGCGCCGCCGATACCCTGCCCCTGCCGCTCCCACGTCACCGCCTGCCAGTACACGTCCCAGGTGCCTTCGGTAACGGGCGTCGGCCCGTAGCAGATGTAGCCAACCACCGCCCCGTCAATATCGGCAACCAGGCTGTGATAGCCCGAGCCAGACGGGTCTTCAAGGTAGCTGTCAATAAGTTCCTCGGCGACCACGACCTCAAAAGGCTTGAACTCAGGCGTCTTACGCAGTATCGCCATGAGGGCCGGTTTGTCCGCCCTTATCATCCGGCGTATTTTAAGCTTCACGACTGTTTCCCGGACCGACATCCGAATTTTTCTCTCTTACGGGGGAAAAGTTACTACCGGGCTACCTCGCTCACCGGTCTGCCGCGTATCGCCATATCGGTAATCTTATCGATGAACTCGGCATAGGTCATCCCGGCGGCATCAGACTGACGGGCCGCGCCGGTGCCGGGCGAGATATCAGGGTTGGGGTTCACCTCAAGCACGTTCAAGCGCCCCGCCCGGTCGAACCTCATATCCACCCGGGCGTAACCCCGGCCACCGAGCAGCTTGAAAGCGGCGACCGCGGTCTGGTTGATGAGCGCTACTTCTCCAGCCCCGATATCAGCCGGGCAGACCGCCCGGGTACCCAGAAAGAAAGGTGTTTCCGGCTGCCACTTGGCGGCGTAGGTGAGTATCCGGGGCACGCCAGCGGGCAAAGAATAGACTATCTCGGAAGGGGGGAGAACGGTGTATTCGCCGTCGCCCAGCACGGTGGCGTTGAACTCGCGCCCGTCAATGTATTCCTCGACCAGGGCGCAGCCGCCGTAATCACGGCTCACCAACCCGACCTGCCTTGCCAGCGCCGGGAAATCGCTGACCACGCTTTCCGGGGTCAGTCCGTGGCTAGCATCCTCACCGCGTGGTTTTACGATGCAGGGATAGTCCAGGCGGAAGGTTGGCAGCGTCCCGGGGTCCAGAACTTGAAAGTCCGGCGTCGGGATTTGCCGGCTTCTCAACACCACCTTCATATTGGCCTTATCCAACGCCATCCTGAGCGCCGACGGGGGACAGCCGGTATAAGCTAAGCCTAATTCCGAGAGAATCTCCGGCACCATAGCTTCGGTCTGGGGGTCGTCACTGAAACCCTCAAAAAGGTTAAAGACCAGGTCGGTATTAATCGCCCGGAGTTCTTCTTTAGCCAGCTCAAGCGGCGGCCGCAGAGGAAGCTTGATTACCTCGCTGCCAAGCTCAATCAAGGCCTGGTATACCGCCTCTACCGCCTCAAGGACACCGAACACCGCCAGTTCTTCACCGACGGCGCCGTAACGCCCGAAATCGGGTTCGTTATAGACGATGGCTACGCGACCACGCACTGGGGGTACCTCCCGAGCGCCGCGCCAAGCACTCTAGCGACAAGCCCGCTATGACCCAGCCCGGTCATTTCGGCCATAATGACCAGGTCGCTGTAGCTACCGAGTCCCGGCAGGGGATTTGCTTCCAGAAAGTAAGGAACCCCTCCCGGGCTAATCCGGTAGTCCAGCCGGGCAAAGTCCCGGCATCCCAGAGTTTTGCAAGCGCTCAGCGCCGAAGCCTCCAGGTCACATAAAACTTCCGGCTCCAGACGGGCCGGGCACTGGTAATCTACCAGCTCCAGGTAGTTACGCTTCACTTCCAGGGAATAGACGAAGTCAGGCTCGCTTTTCTTCGGTACGACCGCCATCATGCCCAGCACTGCGGGGGGGTCGTTGCCGATAACGCCCACGGTAACCTCGGTACCCCTGATGAACTCTTCTATCATAACCGGCTGGCGGCAATGCCGGAGCAATTCCTCGGCGGCGCTGGCCGCCTCTTCCGGGCCGGCCACCACGGAGCTGAGCTTAATCCCTTTGCTCGAACCCTCGTAGGCCGGCTTGATGATGGCCGGGAAAGTAAGGCCGCTGCCAGCTATCAGGGTGATATCCTGGCGGCTGCCTAATAAAAGCCCTTTTGGCGTGCGCCCTCCCGCCGCCGCCACCAACTGCTTGGTCAGGGGTTTATCGAGACAGACCGCAAGACACTGCGGGTCCGAGCCGGAATAAGGTATCCCCAGCATTTCCAGCACGGCCGGCACCTGGGCCTCGCGGCTGCGGTAGTTGCCCCGGCCTTCGGCGATATTGAAAACGAAGTCAACCTTCTCCGTAAGAATCTTGCTCAGGAACTCCGCGCCGCCGCCGAGCATGACGACCTGATGGCCACCGGCTTCCAGATATTTGACCAGCCGCGCCACCGTCTCCCAGGAGTCGTATTCCTCCAGGTCGTCATCGCCGCCGGGCCCGGCGCAAATCATTTCCTTAAGATCGTACGCTAACCCTAGCCTCACGGCCCTCTCCTTCAACCCCTGATTCCAGCCCGGCACTATTAACCAGTACCGCGTCTCCAACCGACCTGTCCGTTTCACCAGCCGGCTCGGGACTCAATTTGCCGGGATTGCGGTACCGGTAGATGTTCCCCTCGTAGTTCTTCAACAGCAGCTCATCTTCCGTGCGGCTGAGGACATAGTTTGCCTGGAGGGGCACCTTGCCGCCGCCCTGGACCAGGTCGATGACGAAAGTAGGCACCGCCAGCCCGGAAGTGTGCCCGCGCAGGCCTTCGATTATCTTGATGCCGGTCTCAACCGGAGTCCGCAGGTGTTCGGTGCCCTGCACCTCGTCACACTGGAAGAGGTAGTAAGGCCGCACTTTTATCATAAGAAGCCCATGGCACAGCGCCTTCTGAGCCTCAACGGTGTCGTTGACCCCGCGCAGTAGCACGGTCTGGTTGTTCACCGGTACGCCGCTGCGCACCAGGCGGTCAGTCGCCGCCGCCGCCTCGGGGGTAATTTCCCGAACCGTATTAAAGTGGGTGTTGAGCCATATCGGGCCGTACTTGGACAGCATGTCGCAAAGCTCGCGGTCGATACGCTGCGGCAGCACCACCGGGAACCTCGTGCCGATGCGGATGATTTCAACGTGCTCGATGGCTCTTATCCGGGAAATAATTTCCTCAAGGCGCTGGGTCGAAAGCGTTAGCGGGTCGCCGCCGGAAATGATAACGTCCCGGACATTAGGATGGGCGTATATGTAATCAAGCATAGCCTCGACTTCGCTCGCCGAGCGCACCCAGCCGCCCTTATACCATTCCCGCTTGCGGGTACAGTGCCGGCAGAGCATGGCGCAGACATCGGTGAGCACCATGAGCACCCGGTCGGGATAGCGGTGCACCAGGCCCGGTACTACTGAGTCTTTTTCCTCGTCCAGCGGGTCTGCCATCCCCATGGCACCCATAGTTATTTCCAGGATGGATGGTACCGCCTGCTTTCTAATGGGGTCATCCGGGTCCGCCGGGTTAACCAGCGAGAGGTAGTAAGGGGTTATCGAGAGGGGATATCGTCTGGTCACCAGATGAAGATGCGCCTTATCCTGGTTGGAAAGGGGAATAAAATTAGCCAGTTGTTCTACGGTTGTGATTCGATTCCGGAAATGCCACCGCCAATCGTTCCAGAGACTATCCGGGACGTGGCCGAATAAGCGGTGACGGCCATAGACGGCGTTACCTGGAGGCTCTTCCCCCAGGCTGCCGAAAACTACTTTTCTACTTGGGGGTTTGTCCTCCGGTTCACCGCTACCGGCTTCAATGGTGTTTCTCTCCTGCCTGATATTGGTCTGACCCCTGGTCTCACTTTTGATGATGGCCCTCGTCGTTACCAATTTCTCTTTTCTCTCCTGTCGCCTAAAAAATTCGGGGCTTTAAGCCCCGTTCCTTCCTCAAAAACCGCTTAAAGAAACAAAGCCGCTTTTCACCCGTCCCCTTTTAACTCTGGTTAACATCATTTCCGTAAAAACAGCCTTTTCTTGTACTAACTTTATTTTCCTGTTATAATATGCAGGAATACATTATCATATCTTACATGGAATTATACACTAAGTGCCATCTTTGTCAATAGTTTTTTTAGATAATTCTTGGCCGGGAGGTAACCAGTATGCCGGGATGGAAATTTGTCACCAACCACGCCCTCGTGCTCTGCCAGATTGTTGAACAGCCGAAAATCACCGCCAGGGAAATCGCCTCGACCATCGGCATCACCGAGAAAACCACCAGGAGCATCATCGCCGACCTCGAAACCGACGGCTACGTCACCAAAAAAAGAGTGGGGAGATGCACCCGTTACCGGGTCAATGCTGACCTGCCCCTCCGGGCCGAGACGCAGCAGGACAAGGCGGTGGGGGGTCTTCTGGAAGTCCTCAAACTGAAGAAGCGGCGCCCGCGTACGAAGGTTGAAAAGTCGCCGGTGCTGAGGAGTTGATAAACCGTTCCGGACCACTAACGTAATGGTCATACTCTGGGCAAGGAGGTCATCGAAAATGGTCAATATCACCAGGGAAATGGCAAAAAGCCGGCTGGACAATGCCGTCCAGGACAAGCAGTTCTGGTGCCAGGACGGGCGAGTCATCAAAAGCCTGGCGGAACTGGAACTGGCTCTCAAAAATATGAGTGACGAGACTTTTCAATATCACTCAACCAAAGCCCGTCCCGACTTCAGCAACTGGGTCCGGGATGTCTTTGGCGATGACAAGCTATCGCGAGACCTGCTGAACAGCGACACGCGAACTAAAGCCGCCAAAAGCGTCGCCGACCGGATTAGCTGGCTAAAGAATAAAGCCCGCTAAGGGTCGACTTATCGGCGGCCAGTTCCGAGCTACGACATTTAACGCCGGAGGGAGGTTACCGCATGCCTGGTTGGGCAGAGTCTCTGGTACTTACTTTCGTGCCCCTGTTTATCGTGATTGACCCGCTGGGCAATCTACCATTCGTGATATCGATGAGCGAAGGCTTAGCCGGGCGAGAGCGTCGCCGGTTGATTATGGTCGCCGTGGCGACCGCCGCCCTGGTCGGCCTTATTTTCCTGTTTTTCGGCCAGTTTATCCTGAACGTCATGGGGATTAACTTCGGCTCTTTCGCCATTGCCGGCGGACTAATTCTACTGGTCCTTTCCATTAAATATATGACCACCGGCCATAT